>DOXE01000402.1 GCA_003519205.1 Chloroflexota bacterium | reverse complement strand
GCAGGTGTTCTGATAGCTCGCTGTCTGGATCACCCAGGCCGCCTAAGTAGATGATGCGCTTTACGCCAGCGGCCTTGGCCGCATTGGCGAAGTTCTGGGCCGCCTGGATGTCTCGTTGGCTGAATTCGGTGCTATCCCGCATGCTGTGGATAAGATAGTAAGCTACCCCTACATCTTTCATGGCTGCGTCTAATCCCTCGGCCTGCAGCACATCGGCGACGATGATGTCTACCTGCTCATACCAGGAGCGGCTACTCAGCCGTTGGGGTTCCCCACGCACGAGGACCCGGACCCGGTAGCCCGCCTCCAACAGACGCGGCACCAACCGGCCGCCAACGTAGCCGGTAACGCCAGTGACCAGTACAAGGGGCTGCGCCGGGCGGCTTTTTTGTTCAACCATCACTTAATCTCTCCTACTATCATATAGTAAAAACCAATTCGCCATAAACAACTAGTTATTTGTAAATGATTTGTCTAAATATTGTACAATTATAAGCGATAATCGCAGGCTTGTCCAGTCGCCGGTGTATAACCAGGTACATTTTGCCGACTAAGTTACAGAAACTTAAGAAATATTTTCAATATATTGACAAATATTATGCATTATCGTAACATAACAGAAATTGGATGTGAAAGGTTTCCCTTTCAAGGAGTGAAAAATGTATTTCCCTAAGGTGAGTGGTTCGAACTTGCTAAGACAAAAGATGGTTTTGCCGGCTGCGCTGAGCGCCGACTTCAACGTGGTACTGGTTGCCTTCCAACAATGGCAGCAGGCAACGGTCGATACGTGGCTTCCTTTTATGGAGCAACTGGAGTCAAGGGTCAATGGCTTGCGCTACTACGAACTGCCGGTGATCCAGCGCATGAATGTTATTGCACGCACTTTCATAAACGAAGGCATGAGGGCCGGTATTCCCAACCCGAAGGCCAGGGAACGAACGATAACACTTTACCTGGATAAGGGAGACTTCCGCCGATCGTTGGCCATGCCGCATGAGGACGATATTTACATTTTACTCCTCGATCGCCAGGGTGAGGTTTTGTGGCGAGCGGAAGGTGGCTTCAGGCCCGAGAAGGGAGAGGCATTAGAGTTGGCTATCGAGGAAGCGCGTGGCCATGCGCAACTAGCCGTTGCTCCCAGCGAGGGCGTTGGCTATCAAACCGACTTGAAGTTGGCGAATAATTAATTCTTTTGACGGACTAATTCATGGCTGTGGTGCCATATCCCGTTTTAGGGCTAAGAAATTTCTGTCCAGAATGCTTCTAAGGCGGCCTTCGTTTCGTCTGCTTGCTCCCAATGTGGTAAACCCAACGTGGGGGCGATCCGAACTGCTTTTACCAGCTCGTTTTTGTTGAGTAATTCAGGGAGAAGATCAAAGCTGACGTAGAAATCCTGATCGTAAAGGATGAGAGTAGGCACGCTTAGGTCGAGATACAATTCCTGCAGGGCATCCTGGGTGAAAAGTTGGCCGCTCAGGAAATAAAGGGGAACGTTCATGGCCCCTGGCTGGTGCGAGGTGGCATAGCCATATTCCACCAGTTCATCGGGTATTTCGCCCACAAAGCTCTTGCCGAGATAAAAACGCAGGCTCATTCTCGAGGCGATCAGATCGTACAATGCTTGCGCCCAGAGGGGATTCGCCAGCAAGCCGTAGAGGGAGTTGCTGGCCCCGCGTTGGCCAGCTTGTTCCGTAGCCCGTCCCCTTGAGCGGTCAGTGAGACCGCTGGGCGAGATCATCGTCAGGGATCGAAATTGTTCCGGTGCTCTGCGGGCGGTCCGGGCCAAAAACTCGCTGCTCAGGGAGAGGGCGATGACGTCGGCTGGTTGGCCGACCACCTGGTTTAGGAAATGGCCCAGGGCATTCGAGAAGAATTCCGGCGTATACGTACGCGCTTGCCGGTCTGAAAAACCATAACCAGGCAAATCGAGGGCGTAAACCGGCCGCTTCTGGCGGTACATTTCAAAGAGGGGTTTCATTTCCATGGCGCTGGCCGCCGCATTAACACTGTGGATCAATACCAACGGCTGACCCGTTGATCCTTCGCCGACATAGGCGCTGATCATGCCCGCCTCCGCAAGGCGGAACTCGCGCCGTTCAGCGTCGAGAGCTTCAGGAAGCGGTACCTCGTGGTCGATGGCCAGCCGGCTATAAGCGATACCGGCCGCGGCCGCGGTTACCAGCCCACCGGCGACAGCCACCCCACCACGGGCCAGTCCAGCAACTGTTTTCCGAATCGGTTTTTTTGGCATGTACAGATCCTTCGTGGATAAGGCCAGCAAATTATACCATAGGCCACTGCCAATATAGGGCAGTCCCGGATTATCTAGCAGGTTGCTAAAGCTATCCCTACATTTCTTTACCCTTATCGCGCCTGTCTAAAATCGCGGCCACAGCCAACGGCCCGACGGCCAACAGAAAGGCAATGAAGCCCCAAATGAAAAGCAAAGTCTCATCCATTGTTACCTGTCCCGGCGAATACAAGGGCCCCAAAGCTGAGGATGGAGGGAACCCATATGCCGACGAAGATCCCTTGCTCCTGCGAGCCATTGAACCAGAGATATACGGATAGTAAAAACGATAATCCTGCCGCTGCCAANNTGTGCCAATAATCGATCCTGCTATTTTGACGAGGGATCAATTAGGTCCCATTATGATTCACCATCAAGCCGCCGAAGACACAGTGGTTTTTGAGCGAGTAGTTGCATCTCAGGCGCTTTAGGGTCATTTTGCTAGGCCTATTAATTAGCCGAATCAAGTGAAGTAATTCTAACCAAACCGGTTTAATACGTCAATATATTGCATAGAATTTGTCTAATTATTTGCCGTTCGTTGCCGGATTTAGGGAACCTGCAACCGGGCTCATATCGACGGCGAGATAATCAAAAGGAAGGAGCGTGTCTATGGCGCCTGGGTTGGGGTTTCTTTTCTGGCGAGCGGCAGTTAATGCTGCATATTATAAACAATATGTTGACAAAATATTGATATGATGATATTCTTTTATGGAGGCTATATTCGTTTTCGTTGGTTAAAAATCTCCGGCTAAATAATTTATTAGGGTGAATTCATGTTTAAAGAATCTAATACAAATAATAAAACACCTGTGTTTAATATTAAGGCGGTCGTTAAGCAGACCGGTCTAAATCCGGCGACCATTCGGGCCTGGGAGCG
>DOXE01000055.1 GCA_003519205.1 Chloroflexota bacterium | reverse complement strand
TCCGGCCGAACCCATCCCACCGACTGCGGCCGATCAAACACCGGCTCCAGCGAATGACAAAACCCAGCGGCAGGTGGACAAACCCACACGAGAACAACAGCGGTCAATAGAATCCCAGGAATCTGGTTTAGTCACCCCGGCATCAAGCCTTGTAGAAAAGCCAGCAGGTGAGACCATGGGCGAATTCCCTCCATCTCGCCCGTTGGACTCGGGATTAGATTTAACAGCAGAGGCTTCTGCCGGCGATCCCCTACAGGATGTCAGGGAGAGTAACGCACTGGCTAAAACAAAGCCTTTTACAATCCAGCGTGAGCCAGCTGGGAAATTACCAGAGGGTGAGCCGGTCGAAAGCCAGCCAGTAACTGAGATCGATCGACAGGCAGCGTTAGAGTCGACCATTTCGCCTTCTGCAACTCCAGGCGAGCAACAACCGCCCGGATTAGGTCGCCGGTTGCTCGACATGGCCAGATCCTTGCTTGGCAGAGAAAAAGTTGCACCTGAACCGGTCAGACCGGCCGAAGAGTTACCCGGTAGACCACCGATCGAACCTCAAACTAAGGTTCAGGCGGATAGTTCAACAGGGTCTGCTGGTCAAATTGTTCAACGCCGGCCGATACAGGAGGAATTGGCTGTAACATCGTCCGGGGCGGCCGATGAAGAATCAAAGGCAACCTCGGAAAATCTCCAACCGCAGGAATCGGTGACGGAAGACATCGTAACCGGACAAGCATCCGGTCAAGAAGCTTCTAAAGAGATTCCGGCCCAAATCCAAAGAGAAGATCAGCTTGAGCTAGGGCAAGATGAACAGACAGCGGCAGTGAAAACCGGAGAGAGGCAGGTTGTGGCCGAAGAGGATTCCAAGACCGAAACCGGACCGGCGTCGCAAGGTGAGGTTATCGCTCGCCAGGAACAGACCGGCGAGGCCAGCCTCACTTCAATCGACATGGTTGGAGGTGAAACGGTGGTACAGGCGGCCGAACAAGCCCCGGAGGTTATTACTGAGGTCGAAGATAAACTAAGGCCACCCCGTTCGCGAGATTCGAGCCTAGAACCATCGATGAAGGAAAGCGAAGATGTTACTGATTTCAAGGCTATAGAATCGGCTGATGATCAAACGACAACCCAACCCTTTCCATTACAAGATGCCTGGCCTGTGCAAGAGTTGCACCACCCCAAGGATCTGCCACCATCCATGACCAGACCGGTTGAAACCTCAAAGCCCAGTTCAACGACTCAAAGGAAACCGGCTGGAGACGATGTCTTTGCCGATGAAGTGCATCAAGCAACCAAAGATGTGACCCCAGGTAAACCAACTGACTCTTCCATCGAGTTGGTGACACCACGGAAGCCGCGTCCCAGCCTACCTCCTGCTCCTAAGCCATCACCGGATGTTCAGCGAAAGCCACCCGAATCCAGGCAGCCGGATTTGGTCGAACCGATTCCAGCCGATGATACGGCCTCCAAACGTCCAGAGAAGAAACCTTATTTAGTGTCCACGGAGATCGGCGATTTGCCCAGCGATTTATGGCAGTTGTTAGGAGAAAAACCACCAAAGGCTCAGGAAAAGGCACCACCATCGATGGCCCAGGCCGAAATGACGACGACCGCACCAGTCGTACAACTAATGCCCGAGACAAATGGGGCTCCGGCGCAAATATCCGAGATGCCGTCCCCGCTCGTTACCCAGGAATTTCCAGTCCCTGGCGTACAACGAGCGGTCAGAATTGAGGAAGTAGAAGCAGTAACTGAAAGCGAACCAGGAGAAACAGAAACCACCCAAGAACCAGAGATTGATGTGGATCAATTAGCCCGGGATGTGTTTCCTGAAATCAAGCGCAGGTTAAAAGTAGAATGGGAACGCGGTCGTGGGCGATTTTAACTGCTTTAAAAACTTATTGTCGGAAGGAACAAATGGTGCATTTCTCAAGTTCGTAAAAGGATCCAGCCGATCGACACTCCGGCGGATTCTCATCCGCTTAGAGCACATATTTAGGAAATATACCATCGAAAACCTTCAACCATTAATGGGAAAAAAACATGGCCAAAACACGTGGTGAACTGGTACCAGCCAGGATCTTTGATGCCAGTGAAGATGGCACTGAACTTGGCACCGTCTCGATCGATTGCATGTTCAACCCTTACGAATATTCTGTCAGCAAATCCAATACCTTTGAAGAAAAACCGGGAAATGGCACCGATGTTCCTCAGGTTGAGTTCAAGAAAGCCGGCGCCCAAACCCTAAAACTTCAACTCTTTTTTGACACGTACAATACTGGCGAAGACGTTAGCCTGACTACAAATAAACTTTGGAAGTTGATGGAAGCAAAGACCAATACCGAGACCACCCAGGACAATAAACAATCGCCCCCTTTCGTAGTCTTCCAATGGGGTGTTTTCAAGTTTGTGTCGGTTATCACCAGCATGACTCAAAAATTCACCCTTTTTAAGATTGATGGCACACCGGTCCGGGCCACGGCCGATATCACCTTCACCCAGTATTCAGATCTGAATGATTATCCGGCTCAAAACCCGACCTCAGGCGGCGGGCCGATCGAGAGAGTACGATTGGTGGTGGCTAGCGACAGATTGGACACCATTGCCGCCGAAGTTTATGGCGATCCGGCAAAGTGGCGCCTTATCGCCCGGTATAACAATATGACCGACCCCCGGGCATTAAAACCAGGAATGCAATTGAATATCCCCCAAGCATAATCAGATACCCGGTTAAGATTCTTACGCACGAAAAGGGTCAAGGAGAAAAATGTCCAGGGACACAATTGTTGCTAGCCAAATCACGATAAAAGTTGATGGTGCAGAGATTCAGCGAAGGGTCCTGGACAGTGTGCTGGAAGTGATGGTGGACCAAAACACACAACTGCCATGGATGTTTACGCTTCGAATTAATGATCCCAATTTAACTATTATCGATGAAGGACCCTTTGATCTGACCAAAGAAGTCGAGATCGAAGCCCAGAATGAGGACCGAACCCGGTTCAAACTAATCAAAGGGGAAATAACCTCTCTAGAGCCCCGTTATAATGAAGGCATGACCGTGGAGCTTCTCGTTCGCGGTTATGATAAATCTCACCGCCTTTACAGGGAAAAAAAGAGCAAGTCCTTCCTCAACATCAAAGATAGTGACCTGGCGTCGCAGATAGCCGGTAACGCCGGATTATCGGCCGAGGTTGATACGACCAGCACTGTCTATGAGCACCTTTACCAGCATAACCAATCCGATTTAGAATTTTTGATGGAACGCGCTTGGCGAATTGGCTATGAATGTTTTGTTGACGAGGGCAAGTTGTACTTCCGTAAGCCGCCTAGCCTATCCGGAGCCGTCGAGGTGGCATATGGCGAAGATTTATTGTCATTTTTCCCTGTCGCCAGCCTGGCCGAGCAGGTTGACGAAGTGCTGGTCAAAGGCTGGGATAGTGAAAAACTCGAAGCTATTGTAGGCCAGTCCAATAAGGGAAAGTTATATCCCAAGATCGGCGAATCCAAGGATGGTGCAGCCTGGGCCAGTTCCTTCGGTACGGGTAAAAAGATTTTCGTCGACCAGCCGGTCGTCTCACAGGCTGAAGCCAACATGATTGCTGAAGCCAGGTTGAATGAGCTGAGTGGGGCCTTCATTGAAGCCCAAGGTAGGGCCTTTAGGCGACCTGAAATCAAATCCGGCAAACCTGTGAAGCTAACCGGTCTAGGTAACCGATTCAGTGGAACTTACATGGTAACTTCGGCCGTACATGTCTATGTGGCAGGCGGATTGACCACCGATTTTACCGTTCGGGGAACGCGGACAGGTTTACTTACGGAACAAATGGCCCATCATCCGCCAATTGAACGCTGGCCTGGTATCGTTCCGGCCATTATTACCAATACAGACGATCCGAACGATCAAGGCCGTGTTAAGGTTAAATACCCCTGGATGACGGACGATGCCGAAAGTTTCTGGGCAAGGCTTATCGGCCCCGGTGCTGGTCCGGAGGCTGGATTATTTATGGTCCCTGAAGTTGGCGACGAGGTTGTGGTTGCTTTTGAACATGGTGATTTCAATCATCCCTATGTGATCGGCGGTGTCTGGAATGGCAAACACGCCATCCCGAGCAGTGGCGCCAGCGGTTCATCGGGGGAACGGCCCCTAGTGAGAACCTGGACCTCGCGTACAGGTCACGAGATCGCCATGTTTGATAATGCCGACAAAAAGATACAAATCAAGACTACGGATGGACACAATGTTTTAATGGACGACGCCAATAAAAAAGTAGAGATCAAGACATCTGGCGGTCATAAAGTCACCTTAGACGACCAGGGGAAAAAAATGGAGATCGCCACAAGTGGCGGACAGAAAATCTCCATGGACGACAACGCCAGAAGCGTCAAGGTCGAAAGTGGCATGACTATTGAAATCAAGGCTGCCACCCAAATGAAGCTGGAAGCGGCGACGATAGACATCCAAGCCTCTGGCCCGGTGAATATCAAGGGCGCGATGGTGAACCTAGGTTAAAAGATTAGGCTGCTATGATGGTGGGTGTAAATGGGAGATGATGGATGGCTCAACTAGTTAGCAACGGGGCAACGCTTCAATGTTCTTTTGGAACAGGTCCGAGCACGATGGCTGTGCTACCGGCCAATATGGTAAATGCCTCAAATCTACCGGCGGCAACGATCATGGATTTTAAACCCATGATGAATATTATGCCCTTTATCATGTGTACTACCCCATCGAATCCGGCCGTAGCGGCGGCGACTTCGGCTGCTATGGGAGTACTCACACCTGCGCCCTGTATACCCCTCACCACGAGTCCCTGGATGCCTGGATCGCCTCAAGTGATGATCAAAAATCAACCGTCCCTGAATAACACCTCCAAGTGCATGTGTACCTGGGGTGGTGTCATCTCAGTAGTTCAACCAGGCCAGGTGACAGTCACTGTCCCATAAAGGAGGATGAGAAATGACAAATCCTATCATTGGCTCCGGTTGGACATTTCCACCCAGAATTGATGCCCAAGGCGGGATATCGCTGACAAATGAATTCAGCGAGTTAGAACAGGCGATACAAATCATCCTCTCCACATCACCCGGACAGCGGGTCATGCGGCCGACGTTTGGATGCCGGTTGCAGGAGTTAGTTTTCGCGCCCAATAATAGCCAGACGGCTGCTCAGGCTCGCCGGTATGTAGAAGAAGCTTTGGGCATGTGGGAACCACGGATACGGGTCACCGACGTCAGGGTCGGACCTGATCCCAACAGCACTAGCCGGCTGCTAATCGAGATCGAGTATCAGGTTAAGGCAACGCATGATAAGCGTAGCCTGGTTCATCCCTTTTACCTGATTCCTGAAGAGTCAACTACTGCTTAGATTTAATCAATCAGAAGATCGTAATACCAATTTCAATGACACCGCAGGAGATTCAACATGTCCCTGGTAGCACCTAAATTAGACGATCGCAGATTTCAGGACATCGTAGACGAGGCTAAGAAGCGAATACCCCATTACACGAAAGAGTGGACTGACCACAACGTCAGCGATCCTGGTGTGACCCTCGTCGAGCTCTTTGCCTGGATGACGGACATTATCCTATACCGGCTTAACCAGGTGCCCGATAGGCATTACATTAAGTTTATGGAGATGTTGGGCATTACCTTACAAGAGCCGGTGCCAGCCAAAGTGCCAGTGACATTCTGGCTGTCGGCTCCGCAAGAAACGTCCGTCGTCATCCCTTCTGGCACCGAAGTGGCCAGCACACAGACTGAAACAGAGCCTTCC
Organism: Chloroflexota bacterium; assembly: GCA_003519205.1. Classification (GTDB taxonomy): domain Bacteria; phylum Chloroflexota; class Anaerolineae; order Promineifilales; family Promineifilaceae; genus UBA11865. Next base: position 2,482 of record DOXE01000055.1, on the reverse strand, counting down.
ATCGTCTTCACAACCGATTCTGATTTTCGTATTTTGCCACCCGAGCTGAAAATGATCATGACCCGAGTCGCAGCCAGTGGCCAAGAAAAACAGTATCGAAGCCACAATATTCGCCGCCTCGAGTCTGGCTTTGAAGGTTTCGAAGTGTTTTCGGAAGTGCCCCAAACTGACGATGCGCTTTATTTTGGCTTCGAGAATAACTTAAGCCACCATATCCTCGGCCTGGATATGGATTGTGACCCGGCCGGTGGCGCAGGTGTCGACCCGACGATGCCGCCTTACACCTGGGAGGCATCCAGCGGTGATCGAGAACAACGCTGGCAGACATGTGACGTTGATTCTGATACCACAAAAGCATTGAATACGTCTGGCCGATTTTTGATTCATTTACCCAAGATGGGACGTTACTCAGTCAATAAACAAAGCCTTTACTGGGTGCGGGTGCGGATCAAGGAGATAAGCTCGACCGAAGAGCAAGAGGGTATGCGACAAGACCAGGTGAGCCCCAAATTGCAACAAGTAACTACCGCATCCTGGGGAAGCACAGTTCCGGCCACGCACGCTATGTTAGTCAGTAATGAATTCCTGGGCCGCAGCGACGGCTCTGCTGGTCAGGTTTTTCAATTGCAATCAACGCCAATTCTGAGGAGAGAAGAGAGAGAACATTTAGTGGTTCAAGTGGAGGGTGAGCGGCCACAAATCTGGAAAGAAGTACCCGATTTTGCCGGCTCCGATGCCTTCGATGAACATTACACGCTAGACAGCGTCACCGGAGAACTGCGATTCGGCCCAGCCATCAGGCAGCAAGATGGCACGATCAAGCTATTTGGCTCTATCCCACCCCGGGGGGCGAACCTGATTTTTAAGAAATATCGAACCGGAGGTGGCGATATAGGCAATGTCCAGGCGTCAATTATCAACACATTAAAAACATCTATCCCCTATATCGCCCAGGTTAACAATCGACAGGCGGCCTGGGGTGGACTAGATCCAGAAACGGTTGAATCAGCCAAGATGCGAGCGCCGGCTTTGCTCCGCTCCAGGGAAAGAGCGGTTACCGAATCAGACTTTGAGTTCCTGGCCCAGCAAGCGCTGCCTTCGGCGATTAGTCGGGTCAGATGTTTACAGCCCCGACCGGCCGAAGCAGGTCGCGTTGCGCCCGGGCAGGTATACGTTTTGGTAATTCCCCGGGTAAAGAATCCCTCGCATTACTTAAACCCGAGGGAACTGGAGCCGATCGAGGCAGATATCGCCACGCTATCCAGCTATCTCGACCAGCGCCGCTTGCTCACAACTCGGCTGGACATCCGGGCACCGGCCTATCGCTGGGTAGCCGTCAAAGCCCAGTTGAGAGCGACGCCTGGCACCTCTCAAGAAGAAGTCGAAGCCGAGGTATTAGCCCGGCTCTATCGATTCCTCAACCCGCTGGTTGGAGGCCCGCAGGGTACTGGCTGGCCCTTTGGCCGCGACCTTTTCGTCTCTGACGTTTACCAAAGCCTACAAAATACCCCAAACGTCCAGTTCATCCGTGGGGTTGAGATGTATGCGGCTGGCGAAGGAGGTGCTGCTGAAGGAAAACCTGTGGAGAGTTTGGAGGTGGTCAGCCATGGCGTTATCGCCTCCGGCATTCATGAGGTCGAATTCATTTAATAAGTTCACATGCCTTATAGCGAACCTTCAGGTATGAATATCTTGGTTCGTGCAGAGACTCGATAAACATTATGTTAATTATGTCTAATATTAGAGGAGCTTACCTTGAGTAGACAAGAACATCAGAACGCTCAAGAGGGAAAGAGAAACGGCCTCCAGCAGCCGGAACGAAATGCTAATAACGATATGGCCCTTCAAGAGCAGGAACTTCAGGCTAAAATTAACCTCCCGGCGGGTAAATTGGCTGCCATACCTGATCGACCAAACACTCAACCACTCCGTCGCCAGGCCATTCTGAAATTGCAACAANNCAGTTGCAGCGGCAAGATGATCACCAGGCTCCTGCCGGTGCTGACCAGGGAGGCGGCCTGCAAGAAATCAGCAATGGTGGGAGTATTGTGCGCGTGACCCCGGGTACGGTGGAGATCTCGGGTGGTATCGTCAATGTAAATGCAGCCATGACCAATGTGAATGGCTTATTGAAGACTAACACATTGATGGCTGACAGCGTCATCGCCTCTTCTTACACGCCAGGTGCCGGGAATATTTGGTGAGGGTGATCGTTTGGGTGAGAAACGAGGAAAATCACGGCCAAAACAAACACCAAATCCTGCGAAGAAGGCAGCCGTGGAGGGGGTTGCCACATCAGAACAAGCTCCCGACCTAGATGAGGTGGCCTTATTTCCATCTTTTGAGGATCTGCCCCAACATTCCACGGCCCGCCCATTCAGACAGGCCACCATCCTTCAGCTACAGCGCCGTTATGGCAATGGGTACGTCCAGCGGCTGATAGCCCGACGACAAGCAGAGGGGGGAACGGGGCCAACCGAAG
>DOXE01000173.1 GCA_003519205.1 Chloroflexota bacterium | reverse complement strand
TAATTATTCTGCTTGACTAATCAAATATCTACGTCTTATACAAGGTGCTCCCCAATTTTCCTGCCAGTATACCACTTTTAATCCGATCGGAGGTTTACATTTCCAGTTTTAAGCTTGTGCGCCCAATCGTTATGACGTCGCCAGATACAACAGCTGTTGTCGTAGCAATAGGCATATCATTCAATAATGTGCCGTTTCGGCTACCTAAGTCTTCTAATAACCACTGCTCTCCACGCAAAATAATAAGCGCATGTTCCAGGGAAGCAAAATCATCTTCTAGAACGATTGTATTTCCGGCCGATCGGCCGATGCTCGTTACGGGATGTAAGATGAAGTAGCGGCCTATGTTTGAAGAGTTTTCGCTGCCGACGATGCGCATTAAACCAGGAGTTCGGTCTAATTCCGAGGACCGATAATTGGCTGACTTTAGATCTTGATAGCTAAGCCAAATGATGGCAATTAAGAATGCCAAAAGAATGGCAGCACTCAGAAGTCTGAGAAGAAGGAGGACAGTATCTGGGCTCATTCTTATTCATTACGAAGAAGCTCGCGAGTAGAGCCATCCCTTATCGGAGGTCTAATTGGCATACTTGGTTCCCCTAAGCGCTCCTCCCCATAGATTATGGCTGCATTACCAACCATGATCACATCGCCGGCTTGAAGTACACAAGTGGAAATTTGATTGCCGTTGACAATGGTCCCGACCCGACTGCCCAAATCATGTGCCACGAAACGTCCAAATCTCCAACGAAGTTGAAGATGTTTTCTGCTCACGGTCGGTTCGTCAAGCACTACATCATTGTCCAATTGCCTTCCAATTGAGACCACGGGTTTTTCAAGCTTGACATGTCGCTTACCATTAATAATTAAAAAAGCATCAACAGATTCAATTGCTTTTGAAACTTGTGTATTGTTTTCTACACGTCCGACTTTAGTTGGCTCCTGTGGAAGTTCGCTTTCACTTGCTTCAACAATAATCTGTTGGCGTTTTAATCCTGGTTTCGGGACTATTTGTACGCTAAAAGGATCTTCTTGTACCACATCCAATTCTAGCGCCAAACTATCCAAATATTCGACGAGATTATTGGCTAATTCAGGCAGCTCTTGGTTTGTTTTACTCATCGTTTCTGGGCTAAGATGAATTGTATATTGGGTGGCAACCTTGTCACCTTTAGCTGAACGGCTTGTTTCCACTACCCTGGCCAATTCATTGGCGATTCGATTGGCCATTGGTTGGTCGGCAAAGAACCGGTCAAACGAGCCTTCAATTAGTTCTCGAGCAAATTTTTCAAATCGTGATAAGTGGTCAATATTGGACATCATCATTTGATTATAGATTGTTAAAGTCTCAGGTCAATTGATTGTTCACGCTCTTTACGATGACGTGGGGCTCCTGTATACTTTCCGGACCCAAAGAGTATGTCTGTCTTCTGAAATCCTTTAATCCTCTTTGATGATAAACAGCATATGCCTATCAGTGGAAAACAAATCAGGCTCACTTCGTTAGCCTCCTGCGCAGGTTGAGCTTCTAAGCTCGGCCCGGCCGACCTGGCGTACGTGTTACAGCCTTTACGTGAGATTTTTAATGCGGCAGATTATCCGGACCTTTTGGTTGGCCTACACGCGGCCGATGATGCGGCTGTCTATCGCCTAGACGACAAGCAGGCCATCGTCACGACAACTGATTTCTTCCCGCCAGTGGTTGATGATCCGTACGACTTTGGCGCAATTGCTGCTGCTAATGCGCTATCAGATATTTATGCCATGGGTGGAAAACCCCTGTACGCGATTAATCTTGTTGCTTTTCCAAGCGATCTTGATCTCACATATTTACGCTCTATATTAAGGGGCGGCGCAGAGAAAGTGGCCGAGGCTGGTGCCGTTATTGCTGGGGGTCACAGTGTCAACGACAAAGAACCAAAGTACGGGTTGGCCGTGACCGGTACAGTAGAATTATCGTCAATAAAAACTAAGGGTGGAAGTGAGCCAGGTGAAGTACTTATCTTAACCAAACCCCTTGGAACAGGTGTTGTGACAACTGCATTAAAACAGGAGAAGGCGAGGCCTGAAGACGTCGCGGTGGCTGTTGAAAGCATGAAGACTTTAAACTCTAAGGCAGCTGAAGCAGCCGAAGCTGCTAATGTCAAAAGCATGACTGACATCACTGGATTTGGTCTGCTTGGACATGCACACGAAATGGCCCATCTTGGAAACGTTAATTTCCGGCTTTATTTACGGGCTCTCCCATGGTTGCCGGGTGCCGTTGACAATGGGAAGAATGGNNTTTCCTGGCGGAATGGCCAATAATCTCAATTACTTTTCGCCTTGGGTAATGTTTGAAAGTGGTGTCACAACCCTGATGCAAGACATGCTTTGGACTCCGGAAACCTCGGGTGGATTATTGGCGGCCGTTCCTGTATCAAAAGTATCCGATTTTTTGGACATCCTACCGGGTGCAGCCATCGTCGGTGAGGTACTGCCTGGCGATGGCCATATCGAAGTCGTGGACAGTACTGGCTAGTTATGGAGCGAACCGTACCAAGTCGCGGTAGCGATGAAATAGCCCTATATTTGCGAACGTACTACTCACTGCTGCGAAGTACGCGAGAAGTTCAAATAAAGACTCTTATAGAAGCCCATACTAGGATTAATTCGGCCCTTCATGTAGCGGCCGACGATCCTCAACCTGATATGGCAGCTTTTATCTACGTCATTCTTCGACTTCCACCTTGTATTGCCCAAGCCCGGCTTGTCGTCATGGGTCAGTCAGAACAAGTTTTTATCGAACATGGTTATGAGGACGTTGAATCTTGGCAACCGGTTTTCTCCCCAGGAAGAAGGAGACGCAATTTCTTTGATGGTGATGAAACTATTGCCGTTTACATCGCTAGTCGCTCTGACATTGACGATCTGATACCTTCATTAACAGCATATCAAATCGAACGTCGCAAGCTTTATCATATTTTCCGTGACTCCCCTGCAGTAAAACTCCTGTCTGATAATATAGACAATCCCCTTTCAGATCCTTTGCTGTCTGAATTATCGACTCTTACCGGGATTTCCTTCGATGATCTCGATCGCCTACGACGAATCTGGCAGGATACAATGGCTTCGAATCTACTAGTAATAGCTCGTGAAAAGCAATCATTGTCTGTCCGCCTCCTAGCCGGTTCACTAGCCGATTATCGCCGGGCCACCCGTCGCTGGTGGTTAAACGTAGTTAAATCGACACCCGAAATTTCATTCGAAAAACACCCGATTTATTTTGTTTCCAGCAACACTCATAGCATGGCTAATTTGCTTAGTGGTTTTGCCCTCGAAATGGAACCGGAATTGGTCAGATATATTGAATCTCAGGAAACAACTGAATTGCAGACCGAATATGTCGATATATTAGAACGGAATGTTCCAAGTAGCCGCGAAAACTTCTTATATTACACACTAAAAAAATACGAATCTCTTTACCCTGAAACCAGACTGGCCCGGATCGCAAAGGAGCAACAGCTAGGTATCCACCGCATTCCTAGTCGTCATGTTTTTGATGTGGAAGTTCAGGTCATGGAGTTGAGAAAGCTACGAACCCAGTGTCTCGATCCCCGATTACATGTTTCCCATATTCAAGCGCTTGAAAACAGTAATGCGCTCATTATCAATATTGATTTTCCTCTTGGTATGGCGGCATATTTGGTGTTATCAGAGATTGCACGAAACATCGCCGAGATTCGAGGTGTATATATCATGGGAAAAGCAGCCACATTAAACGGACGAATCGGCGATGTCATGATTCCGAATGTCGTCCACGACGAACAATCATTAAATACTTTTCTCTTTACGAATTGTTTCAGTGCAGATGACGTGGCGCCACAATTAGCTTATGGCACTGTCATGGATAATCAAAAATCGATGTCGGCCCTGGGCACCTTTCTACAAAATGAAAGCTATATGGATGTATTCTATCGCGAAGGCTACACGGTTATCGAAATGGAAGTCGGCCCCTATTTGAGCAGCATATATGAGATGATTAGACCACAGCGCTACCCTATTAATGAATTGGTCGATCTTCACAATGCACCTTTCCCAATTGGTATCCTGCACTACGCATCAGATACCCCATTTAGCAAAGGGAAAAATCTGGGTACACAAAATCTTTCGTACTTTGGAATGGATCCTACTTACGCGACGATGTCGGCCATTATGCGCCAAATCCTCCTCAACGAGATCGATCGAATATTAAAAATCGAACAAGGCAATAATTAATGGATGAAAATCCGAAAGACAAGCTCACTTTAGTCAGAGAATATTTAGATGAATCGAACGTTGAAGGTCTCTTGATCGGTAGCGCCACCAATAGGCGATGGTTGAGTGGTTTCACCGGATCATCCGGTTGGCTGTTAATCACAAAAGAAAAGGCTTTGCTGGGTACGGACTTTCGATATTGGGAGCAGGCTCAGGATCAATCGCCAGATTTCAAACTCATCGAAATTAAGGGTAGATTGAGCGAAGAACTGCCAAAATTCATAGCTGAGGCTAGCGTCAATACGATTGGCATCGAAGGCAAACACATCACCCTTCACCAGTTTGACGTTTTATTAACGGTATCGGATGTTGCCTGGGTTAAGCTCGAGAATACTCTAGAAATTTTCCGCGAAGTTAAGCATCCAAGCGAGATTGAATCAATAAGAGAAGCCGCAACTTTAACCGACAAAGTCATGGCTCAAGTAAATGAGATCGCCTATCCAGGGATGACCGAGAAACAACTTGCCTGGGAATTGGAAAAGAGACTACGCGAGTTGGGCGCTAGTGGTCTGGCGTTTCCTACTATCATTGCCTTTGGAAATAATGGTGCAAGAGCCCATCATGAACCGGGTGATAGGCAACTGAGATTGGGGGATACAAT
>DOXE01000139.1 GCA_003519205.1 Chloroflexota bacterium | reverse complement strand
TCTTTAACAGTTTTATTGAAAGACCTGATGTTCAATCATTGCCTTTACCAAATTCAGGCCGTTGTGCTCCGAAGATATTCTTAGCTGCCAATCGGATCGTTCATTGGGTCTGCGATCAACATCCAGTACCCGAAGTTCGTCACTTCACATTTCGCCGCCAGGATATCTTGCCCACACCTCCAGGGGATGCCCAACCCAATCCGCCAGATTCTGAGGCGAGTGTCACCATCAAAGTGTACCTGCATCGGGAGGAAGAAGAGTTGCCAACGATTTCCCGATTAGCACTACAATTCACCCAAAATTATCCCCAAGACACCCTGGCCATTTTAGTACCTACAAATGAAACGGGGCACCATGTATCCGTACACCTTGATGAGCTTGGTGCTAGTTATGATAATTTGTTACGGGGAAGTAAACGGGAACGCGAGATAGCGGCCGTTTTGCAAGCCATATTAAATCTCCTGGCCGAACCCTTGGACAGGAGTGCGTATACCAGAATTCTCGTCCCATTAGGAGAAATTGACCATCCTGCAGGGAATCTTCGCAAGCTTGATCCTAATAAAATCATGACCATTTTGCGTAGCATTTACAACCCTGAAAATTTCCTGTTTCCAGAAGATTCCGTGGCATTTGCTAGCACCCTCCCATCTGGTGTAGCAACAGAATCAGAATTGCAGTTCCTTGAAGATTTTCACTCCTTTTTAGTGCGTGCATTTGAGTTACGTTCATTACCAGTTGACGACTTGATTTTAACTTTGAGTGATGAGCTATTTGATTCACTTCCAGATAATCAACCTGGTAGTCAAGCATCAGATCTGGCTATTGCTTACCACATTGCCAGTGCCGTCCGCCAATGGAGAGATCTTCAGCCTGACTGGCGCCTACCAGAATTGGCTATCCAACTAGCGGATATTGCCGAAGGACGGCGACAATTAAGGTCTTCTCGTTCATCTGAATATGGCTATCAGCCCATGCCTGGTTGCATCACATTGGCAACTCAGCATGGGGCCAAAGGCATGGAATGGGATTGTGTGTTTCTGCTTGGCATTGACGGTCGATGGTTGCCGGGATCATTGGAAAGTTCATTCCAAGGGGTTCACGAATTTCTGGGTGGCGATCCATCGGCTGAGGTCAAGGCTCAATTACGTCATTTGATGGAGGGGGATGCCGGAATATATCCAGGCAGAACCGCGACCGAGTCGGCCCATATCGACATCATCTGTGAACGACTACGCCTTTTGTATGTTGGGATAACCCGTGCTCGAAAGATTCTTCATATCAGTCGCAGCAGGCAAACCCGACGTTTCAACAAAGAATTCGAATCTGAACCAGCGACGGTAATGGGTATCTTATATAAATTCTTGAATGATTACCCGAGTTAGTATATTGTCCCATTGGTAACTTAGCGATTAGAATAAGACTATGAGTATGGATAATCCCTTCTTCCATCGTGGGGCAATTCGTCGTGCTGAAGAGTTCCATGGCCGCGAAGCTGAAATCAGCCAGATCCTCGCCCTGTGTCGCAATGGACAGAGTGTCTCAATAATTGGGCCGCGTCGTATAGGTAAGAGCTCCTTGCTGCTTCACCTTTGCCGGCCATCGGTTCAATCCCAATTTGGCGTAACTCCTGGTGAAACGATTTATGCACTGGTCGACTGTCAGGAACTTGGCGGATCTCCTCCGGAAGAGGTTTATGAGGCTCTTCTTACCAGTATCATGGATGCGGCCATTTTAGTGGGGGTGGAATTGGATAACGTTCAGCGTCCTGGCTCATACAGAGCTTTGGACCGAGCCCTCAACTCGATCGTGAATGGGGGCATTTCAGTTATCGTCCTGCTCGATGAATTCGAGCTTCTGGCAGCCAATGAACATTTGACACCATATTTCTTTGCCCGCCTTCGAGGTCTCACAACTAAGTATGGATTGGCTTATTTAACTGCCAGCCAGCGTCCGCTTTTTGCCATTACTGCCGACGAGCAAATCCTTAGCTCTCCGTTCTTTAACATTTTCGTCTCCTTTCCTTTGGGATTGTTTACGAGGGTGGAAGCACAGGATTTATTAACCTGCCGTCTTAAAGGAACTGGTGTCAAATTTGACCAGCAATTATCTGATTATGTCCTTTATTTAGTTGGTTATCATCCCTTTTTCCTTCATATTGCCGGTTATCATGCATTTCAATCTTTAGTACAGAACCTGGTAACCGAAAGTTTGGCTGGATTTTACTGGCTTGACGAACCGGTTGAAATCGAAACAGTCTCCCATCTTGAATACCTGTGGGGGAATCTATCCGATGATGAAAAATACTGTTTGGCTACCACAGAAGGCCCAATCGATACCGTGAGACAGCTTGAGCAGCTATGTCTTCTTCAACCTACCGTTGATAGCTACACATTTACCAGCGAGATTTTACGCCGATTTGTACGTCGTCAGCAGGTGAGAGGGCTTATCCAGGCTGGCCCTTTTGTTATTGATAAACAACGTCATATGGTACACGCTGAAGGGCAAGAGCTTGGACTCACTACGTCTCAATTTAATTTACTTGTTAGATTGGGTAAACAACCAGGTCAGGTTGTTCGTGGAGAGGAATTGGAAGTTGCCGTATGGGGTGACGCCTTACTGGATGATCCGGATCGCTTAAAGACGTTGATCAAACGCTTGAGACGAGCCATCGAACCTTACAGCAACTGGATAGTCAGCGAGCGAGGCGTCGGGTATTCACTTCGTGAGCCAGAGTAGTAAGTTATTTATCACCATCAAAACGTTCAGTTCGCNNTCAATCGACAAGTGATCCATGCTCAGGACTCTTCTCCTGCTTATTGGCGATATGACGCCCCTGGTCGTTTGAGTCTAATCGAGGTCGCCGATGTCAATCATGATGGTATAGATGATTTCATCGTGGTTGCCGATGACACAAACGTCGTTCTTGTTGGTGCAGATGGTAGAGCTCGATGGCCCGAGCCTTTTGTGACAAACGAACCAATTCAATACGTCCAGGCTTTGGATGCTGCTGGACCAGAACTGGGGACAGATGAGATCGTTATTGCTACTGATGCACATTTGATCCTTATTAGCGGCGATGGTCAGGAGCTCTGGCAACGCCCCTTAGCTAACTTCCCGGCCGCTTTGTCCCGGTTCAGTCCGAATCCGGCCGAGCCAGATGATATCTTGATAGCCCTCGAAAATGGCCGTCTAATTCGTTTCAATTTTCTAGGACAGATTGTAAGGGAATACGAGTTCGAGGATTCGCCGGCTGAATTTGCGACTCCTATACTCGCGGTAACCGACCTCAACCGTGATGGTGCAAATGAGATCATCTATAGCTATCTTAGCGAAGAGGGTTTCAGCAAGCTACTCGTATTAGATAATGAGGGAAACAAACGGTGGGAGCGTTCTAATAGCGGTGCTGTTACTGCCTTTTCGTTGGTTGAATTTGATCCTGAAGAACCTTTAGAAATCGCCATTGCCACAACACTTAACCGGGTATATTTATACACTACAGATGGCCAGCGAAGATGGCCATACCGATCTCCAAACATCCCGGTCACTTCTCTGGCGATGGCCTACCTAGAGGAAGGTCCCTCACTATTAGTGGGGACAGAAGCCGGCACGCTTATTGCTTATGATCAGCAAGGTCGACGGCTTTGGAGCAACGTTTATGGAAATTTTCCAGAACAGCCGGTTTTAGACATCACAACCTCACCTTCATCAAATGATAGCTTGCACCCTGTTGCCATCGCCGTTCTTTTAGGTCGATCTACAGATGACTCTGAGCCTGTTGATGTTTTACTATTAGACGACAATGGGCAACGCTTGGAGCCAGCTTACTCGCCAGCCGATTCATTGGGCCTTAGCCGACTGGTAGACATCAATCATGATGGGACGAGTGAGATACTCGTGGCTGCTTTTGCCACCTTAGAACTGGTAGATCCAGGTATAGGCGCCCGTCAATACTTCGAAGAATGGGACTATCGACTTGGAGCGGAGCCTGAATCAGTGCTTGTCGAAGATATTGATTTGGATGGAGAACAGGAAGTTCTCATTGGCACAGATGACGGAAAACTGCATGCACTAGACAAAGATGGTAACGTTTTAGGGGTAACCGATCTTGATGGTCTCGTTAGCCATCTGGCTATTGCTAGATCCACTTCCGATTCATTACCAAATATCGTCGCCGTTCTGAATAGTTTTACTTCAGGGGAAACGGGGGGTAAAGATGCCGAGGGTCGAGTGGACTTATTGTGGCCAGATGGTCGTCAAATCTGGACTCGATCATTTCCTTCCACGATCTCCAGCATGATTGTTGGCGACATTAATTTTAGCAGTCCTTCCGAAATTCTTATTGGGACAACCGAAGGCCAAGTAATCGCCCTCTCCCTGACTGGTGACAAATTATGGACAACTCAAGCCAATGCTAGTATAGACCACTTAACACTGGTGAATGACACTAATGATAGCGAGATTATCATTGGCACAGGAGCCAATATCATTAGTCGATTGAGTAACAATGGTTCTACATCAAATCGATTAGCCAGCTACTTGGAAGACATAGCCACTTTAGAGCAGGTAATCCGCGAAGATACCTTTGTTCCTACTTTGATAGTTGGACTGGAGGATGGCACTCTCCGCAGCTTAAGTACCAGAGGAAATCAAAATTGGCAAACATCGTTGGAAAGCTTGCCAACAAGCATGATTCCGGCCAACGACTCGCTTTATGTAAGTACTGACGAGGGAGAGCTATTAAGGATCAATTTAGATGGCGATATTCTGTGGCGGTTGCCAGATGTGGGCCGGATTACGACCATGTACTGGGCTGATCTTGACGGCAACATAAGACCCGATCTTGCCGTAGGCAATCGAGCTGGAGAGGTTCAACTGATTACAGCTGATGGCACAGATACCTGGGATCTGCTAAATTTAGGAAGCGAGCTCTTCCAAGTTTCAGCCATTAGACGATTGCCAAATTCACAAGCCGAATTAGTTGCAGTCACAGACAACGGCATTGTGCAATTATTCCGATCACAATCCAATCGTCCTCCATTATTAGTTGATCCAAAAGTAGACGTTGATCAAGGAAAATATAGCATTGCTGTTTCTGTGATCGACGTTGAAAATGATCCAGTCACTGTTTCCTTAGAGATTGCCGATCCGGAATCGGGTGAATGGGTAAACAATGGACAAAAACAAGCACAAAGTGGAAATGATATGTTATTCTGGCCTGTGAGTCCGCCAAGCGGCGCAAATGAAGTCCGCTATCGGTTCAATTTTGACGATGGCACTCACCAGGGTCAGGTCGAACCGACTGCTGGACCCCCACCAATATCAGGAGGTCCAGCTATATCAAGTATCATTATTGGCCTTTTTGTAGCCATTATTGGCGCCGGAAGCGCAATTGCATACCTCCGCCAATCAAACTCACCAACCGCTAGAGCCAATCGGTTCCTCCTAAAAATAAAGCAGCAACCAGATTTGTTGCTTGAGTTATTAGAGATGGAATACCTACAATCGACTGGATCGCCGGATTTTCTTTTACACCTAGCAAACAAAGCTCGCCAAGAAAAGGATAAAGCCGTCGCCAGCCTCGCCGATGGACTATTTCTATTAGCTTCACAACCTGAGTCGGCCCTACCCATCATTTCCTCTGCCCTCGACAATGCAACCGAACTTGAAACCAAATGGCGTCACCTGGACTATTGGCGCTTAACGTATAATATAGGTCAAGCATTGTTGACTGCACCGTCGATTACTGAAATCAGCCTCCTCCAACCACAATTAGATCAACTTGTCAAAGTCCGTAAGCAAGCCAATCAATCTTCGGAAGCAGTTGACAGTTTGTTGCCGGTCTCCATCAGTTTGCGAGATAGCGAACGTGTTGATTTGGCCGAAGATAGGCTCGTATATTTAAACGAAGCTATAGGCTTGTTAAAACAACTTCAATATCATTCCAATTACTGGCTTCCGCAAATCGAGAATTCTCTCGTATTGGCAATAGCTGATCGTTGGATGGGACTTGTGCGAGCAGAGATTGAGGAGTTACTCGGTAGGGCTCAGCTTGTCATCAACTTAATCACCAAGCATCTTGTTCCGGAAATTGAACCAGTCATTGCTATAAACGTTCGGAATGTAGGCCGTTCATCCGCCGAACAAATCTTCATCAAGCTTAAAGCAAGTCCAACTTATACTGTGCTCACTTCAGAACAGCACATACCGATCCTATCCCCAGGACGCGAACGCCAGGTCCAATTTAGAATTGAGCCGAATGCCGAAGAGCGTTTCAGGATCGTCTTCGAGCTAACTTATAATGATCGACATGGAACGAATAAAAAGTTGGCTTTTGCTGATATGGTTCATTTTCTTCCCCCTGTTCGAGAATTTGTGCGAATCAGAAACCCATACTCGCCTGGTATGCCGCTGCGAGGGAACAGTTCTGTATTCTTTGGGCGAGAGGATTTGTTCGAATTTATAAATCAAAATGCCTTTACAGAATCATCGCAAATCGTATTGATATTAGTTGGTCAGCGACGAACTGGGAAAACCAGCGCGCTACTACGGCTTGACCTACATTTACCCGAAAGATTTCTGCCCGTTTATATAGATTGTCAATCCCTCGGGGTAACGCCTGGAATGCCCACATTATTCCAAGATTTAGCTTGGGGGATCTCTGATGCATTTGCTAGTCGGGGCTACGATCTTGACGTGCCGGATCCGTCATATTGGAAGGTAGATCCTGCCGGCCGATTTCAACGCGATTTTCTTGAGATAGCTCGACAACAATTACCAAATGATTCCGTCATCCTTCTCATTTTTGACGAGTTTGAAACTTTTGAAAATCTAGTCAGCGATGGTATTTTGCCCAAAACAATTTTCACTTATCTCCGTCATTTAATGCAACATGGTAAAGGGCTAAGCTTCATATTTGCTGGAACACATCGACTTGAAGAAATTGGTACGGAATATTGGTCCGTGCTGTTTAATTCAGCCTTATATCGCCGGATAAGTTTTTTAAGTACAGATGCTGCCATGCGCTTGGTTCGGGATCCTGTCACACCTAATATTGTTTATGACGATCTTGCGCTTGATAAAATACTTCGTGTAACTGCTGGTCACCCCTACTTTTTACAATTAGTTTGTTACACACTGGTTCGTCGAGCAAATGAAGAGCGTGATGGGTATATCACAATATCGGATGTCAATGCTGCATTGGATGAGATGTTAAGGTTAGGTGAGGTTCATTTCGCCTATCTTTGGCAAAGATCTAGCTATGTTGAGAAAGCCTTACTTGCAGCAGTATCTCGATTAATGGATTATGAAACTCCGTTTCGACCGACCGATCTTGTCCAATTCCTGGAACAATACAGCATTCACCTTGACCCATCCGAGGTAACTACCGGTTTAAACCGGCTTGTTGAGCGAGAAATCATGTGGGAGATTACAGCCGAGGGAACTATACTATACGAATTACGTATTGGCCTTGTAGGTCTGTGGGTGGCTAAGAACAAGAGTTTGAGTCACTTGTATGAAATGAATGGTAATCCTGAAATATCTAGATTGGTACAAGGCAATGCTGCTTTATAATCAACCGGCAATTGACTTTGGTGTCCAAAGGTTTACCAAGCTTCCACGTGTCATATCGTTTAATTCTTCCCATGAATTCACTGGGAGATTTACAATGGCAATGGCTGCCGTTGGCAATCGCTGCCAAACTCCTGTTAGCTCCTCAAGTAGCTCTTCCAAACCAGGATTATGTCCTACCACCATCACTACTACCGACGATTGATCGGTGATACCCTGTAACTCATCAATAAAAGTATCTGGATCGGCATGATATAAGTTTCTAGTAACCACGATATTGCCTGCGTAATCACAGGCATCTGCTGCCGCTTCGGCGGTAGCCACAGCACGTTTGGCTGACGAACTAATGATTAAGTCAGGGGTAAGATCTTCATCTAATAATAACTCACCCATTCGCGGTGCATCCCTTTCGCCCCGTTTCTTTAGCGGCCGATCGTGATCGGCAAGGTTAGTCTGATCCCAACTGGATTTAGCGTGACGCATGATGATTAGAGTCTTCATAGATTCATCCTTTTATGTTCAATGTCAATGGATATTAGCATAGACTTTGATGTTTTGAACCATTTCAAATCAATTTAAACAAGGAGAAGTGGATGGTAAAAAAACCGGACTTCTACGAACCTGATCGGATTGGCACCCTATTCTACCCAGATATTAACAGGATTGCTTCTGAGGCATTTGATTGTGGTTTATCTCCATCAGCTGGCGACAAACGAGTGGTTCTTCTATTGATTATTGATATGCAGATCGACTTCTGTCACAAACAGGGCTCTTTGTACGTGCCGGGAGCCGAAGACGATATACGGCGTCTGATAGAATTTCTCTATGCCAATGCAGAGATCATTACCAAAATTTTCTGTTCTTTGGATACACACCTGCCCTACCAGATTTTTCATCCAAGTTGGTGGAGCAATGAACAGGGCAATCACCCTCCACCTTTTACTATCGTCATGGATTCTGATATCACCAATAGCAAGTGGCAGCCACTCATAGCTCCGGAATGGTCGGCCTCTTATACCGAGAAACTCAATCGACAGGCGAAAAAGGAGCTCGTGATATGGCCTTATCATGTTCTTACCGGCGGGATAGGCAATTCATTAGATCCAGAATTGTGGTCGGCCGTCTTCTGGCACTCGATAGCTCGAAATAGTCAACCAACATTTTTAAGAAAGGGAAAGTTGCCTTTGACTGAGCATTATTCCATCTTTCGGCCAGAAATACTTCCACCTGATCATGCTGGGTTCAGCAAAAAACATTCTGTTCTGGACTCAATTGAACAAGGAGGCACGATAATTATTGCTGGAGAGGCGGAGAGTCACTGCGTATTAGAATCTATTGAGGATATCGTTGAAGAGTACGAAGATAGACCAGAGTTGTTAAGTCAAATCTATGTCCTAAAAGATTGTATGTCGCCGGTTGAGCATCCTGACGTCGATTTCCATAGCCTTGCAATAGAACAGTTTAATAAATTCGCAGAAAAAGGTGTCAAATTTATCGTTAGCACGGATCCTTTGCCGTTTTGAGCTTCAGCTTTGGTTAAATTTTACAGCCCACAATGAAAGCACTTATGCTTTCATTGTGGGCTGATTATACCCCTAGCTTCTAATCACTTATCGATTTAAGTTGGTAAAGGCGGCAAAACCAGGGTAGATTGCCGAATCCCCTAATTCATCCTCTATTCGTAGCAACTGATTGTACTTAGCTACCCGATCGGTCCTTGCCGGGGCTCCAGTTTTAATCTGACCGGCATTCAGAGCAACCACCAGATCTGAAATGGTAGTATCTTCTGTTTCACCGCTGCGATGTGAAACGACGGCCGTCCACCCATGACGCTGGACCAATTCTACCGCAGCAATTGCTTCGGTTAATGTGCCTATCTGATTAACCTTACACAACAAGCTGTTGGCTGCCCTATGCTCAAAAGCTGTACCTATTCGACTCACATTTGTAACCAGTAAATCATCACCAACAATTTGAATCCGATCCCCCATCTCTTCCATCATCAGGCTCCAACTTGCCCAATCGTCTTCTTGTAGACCATCTTCAATTGAGATAATCGGGTATTGATCTACCAATTCGGCATAGAAATTCACCATTTCTGCACCTGTCAATACTTTGCCTTCGGTTTTCAAATGATACTTTCCATCCGCAAAGAATTCACTGGCAGCCGGATCCATGGCCAACAAAATCTGTTCACCAGGTGAAAAACCAGCCTTCTCTGTCGCATCTACTATCAGGTCGAGCGCCTCTTTGTTTGCCGACAGGCGTGGAGCAAATCCACCCTCATCTCCAACCGTTGTGCTGAAGCCTTTGCTACCCAAAACCTTCTTGAGGGCATGGTAAATCTCAACACTCCATCGAACTCCTTCAGAGAAAGAAGGGGCACCTACTGGCATAATCATAAATTCCTGCAGATCGGTAGAACCTGCTGCATGCTTGCCACCGTTCATAATATTCATCATGGGCACTGGTAGCGTCCTAGCCGATACACCGCCTAAGTACCGGTAGAGCGGCAATCCCACACTATCGGCCGCTGCCCGGGCGACAGCCAGCGAAACCCCCAAAATTGCATTTGCTCCGAGACGGCCTTTATTTTCGGTGCCGTCTAACTCGATCATGACTTCATCTATTCCAACCTGATCCGTTGCATCCCAGCCAACTAAAGTACCCGCGATCTCCTCATTTACAGCCGAGATAGCCTCCAGCACACCCTTGCCAGAATAGCGACTGGAATCGCCATCACGTTTCTCCAATGCCTCGTGCACGCCAGTAGATGCACCGGATGGGACAATTGCTCGACCGACAGCACCATCAAGCAGTGAAACTTGAACCTCAACCGTCGGATTCCCGCGAGAATCAAGTACTTCGCGTCCATAAATTGATTCAATGTAGGTCATGGTTTCTCCTTACTATTGCTCCCTTATTTTGGCCAGCATCCAAGTTGATCGCAGTGAGATCTCTTAACTGGCTTGAGACGAGATTACACTCGCCAATCACCAATCAAAATTACTATAAACTTACTTTTTCCAAACTCAGAATAATAACAGATGCAAGCAAAGCAGGGCAACCAATGTACTATGATCATAGCTTGCCAACTGGCCGGTCCAAGGCTATAAATGCCAAGCAATGTTAACACAACAAAATTTGAATGACCGGACCGGTGAGCTTGTTTTACTTGAAAGGTTAATCGATGTTTTAAATGCAGTGTTTGACGCGCATGGCGTGTGCGCGGCTACTGCCCAACTGATTGCCACCCACACCGGAACCTCAACCATCGTCTCCATCAGTGACCCAGTTGGAAAACACAACGACGTTTGGATTTGTGATGCTGAAGGCCGGATGAAACAAGACCGGTGGGGGGCTAATGAGGTCTTTCTTGAGCAAATTTACCAATCCGAATCGGTTGGGTTTTATGAAAAAGACCAAGCACCTACAAGAGAATTATTACGGAGCGAACTTTGGCAGATAGCCCAAGAATCAATCATGGTCGTTCCATTACCCTTTCCGGTAAGCGCAGGTCAGATTACCTTGCCCGGGATGTTGTGCCTAGTTGATCCGGGTATCGATTGCCAGGTACAGCCAGATAATTTGTCATTGCTAGCCTCCCAGTTGACAGTTTTTCTCGACCGGGCTCTGCTCCGTCAACGATCAGCACAGCAAGAGGTAGAGTTTGGGATAATCTCTGATATCAGTCATTCCTTGACTTCTACATTAAATCTCGAGGAAATCATATCGCAAGTTACGGATGCTGTCCGCCGGGTACTCGGTGCTGAATCTCTCACCATTGGTTTAACCGATCCATCAGGGACAGAGATTGTTTTTGTTGAGGCCCTAATGGGTCCGGCCTTTCGCCACATGCCTCCGGTTAGCTTTAAGATAGGTCAGGGAATCGCGGGTTGGGTTGCACTACATGGAGAACCAGCCATTGTTAATAATGCTTACGAAGACCTTCGATTTTCCACAAAAGTCGACCGGGATACTGGGTTTTTGACCAATTCTGTCTTGTGCGTTCCTTTGAAGATCGAACAACGGGTCATCGGCGTCATGGAAGCCATTAATAAAGCGAATGGTAATTTTGACGAAAATGACTCAAGAGTTTTACAAGCGATAAGCGGACCATTGGCAGTAGCCATTGAAAATGCATTATTACATGCCCAAGCACTAGCAGAAAAACGACGAGTCGAGACGATCTTTTCCAGCATGTCAGAGGGTCTGTTAACTTGCCACCGGGATGGAAGCATCTCAACNNGACCAGAAAGCCTCGGAAATAATTCAAACCCATCCAACTGGTTTTGCCGAATTTTTCGAGCAGGTCTTGGAAGGTGAACAAGACTTCCCACAATTTGCATGTGATGTTCGACAAGGAAATAACGATAGCGTTCCGGTTTTAATAAGCGGGGCAACAATCGACCAGGGTAAAGGTGAAGTAGACGAGTTGATATTCGTTTTCAGCGATTTGCGCCAAGTGCGGGAAGTGGAACGAATGCGAGATGATTTCTTCCACAACATCGTCCATGAATTACGAACTCCCTTGGCCACCATACTTATGTATGCTCGATTATTACGTGAAGGCAAGGCAATAAATGACCCACCCAAAGCAAATCGGTTCCTTGGCGTCATTGAACGAGAAAGTGACCGGCTGCAAAAAATGGTCCGGCAAATGCTTCAATTAGCAAAATTGGAAGCCGGAATAATTGAGGGCAAAGATGAATTAGCATCGCTAAATTCTGTGTTCGAACAGGTTTTACCACCTTTGGCTGATCGGGCATCTCAAAAAGGAATAGCATTCGAATATAATATCCAGCCTGATTTGCCACCTGTTTCGGGAAGTGTGGAAAACATCTATATGATCATCAAAAACCTGATCGAGAACGCGGTGATTTTTACACCCTCCGGTTCAGTTACTGTCGATGCCCAGCTTGATCAGGATGTAGTCAAAATCAATGTCACCGACGAGGGTATTGGAATTCCCAAGGAAGCAATTCCCAATTTGTTTCGACGATTCTATAGAGCACAAACGGCTGTTGAAAGAGGGATTGCTGGTACAGGTTTGGGGTTATATATGGTCAAAGAAGGCCTCGAATCCTATGGCGGTTCAATCGAGGTTGAAAGTCAAGAAGGCAAAGGTACAAAGTTTACAGTACTCCTACCAATCGCCAGCACTCAATTATTACAAGAACATACGGATTAACCTCGGCGCATTACTTCCTTTCAATTAAATTCTTGCTAGCTCCTTGCGTTACCCATCTTGGAGTGAATATGCTCAAACAATCAAATCCTTTGCAGATCTATTTAGATCATGGCGCCACGACGCCTGTCCGAACAGAGGTCATCGAGGCGATGCTACCTTATTGGACAGATGTCTATGGCAATCCATCATCGGTTCACCGCTTTGGCCAACTGGCTAGAAAAGGTCTTCAATATGCCAGGACGACTATCGCAGAATTAATCAATTGCCGAACTAACGAGATAATTTTCGTCGGTTGTGGCTCAGAAAGTGACAATTTGGCTCTTCGGGGTGTCATGTGGTCTGCTAGGAAATTTGGGATTGGAAATCACCTGATTACTAGTGCCATCGAACACAAGGCTGTGTTAGATACAGCTTCACAGTTACGGGATTTGGCTGGATTCGACATTACGATTCTCCCGGTTGACGAATTTGGCCAAATTAGCCTGGACGATTTAACCTCATCCATTAGGCCGGATACTGTTTTGATCAGCCTCATGGCCGCAAATAATGAAATCGGAACGATCCAACCGATCGAAGAAATCGGAGCCATCGCGCAGGAGAGAGGCGTCTTGTTTCATACAGATGCAATACAAGCAGCAGCCATGCGCGATTGGGACTTGAACCGTATGCCCTTTGATTTGGTGAGTATGGCACCCCACAAATTTTACGGACCGAAGGGCATCGGCATACTCTATGCTCGGCAAAATATTGAGCTTGTTTCCACCTTGACTGGTGGGGGGCAAGAAAACGGCCGCCGCGCAGGAACCGAGAACGTTGCCTTTGCTGTTGGTACAGCAGAAGCACTCAGATTGGCTCTAGAAGAGCGCCAGGAGAACACAATCCATTACCAGGCTCTAAGAAACCAGCTCATCGATGGCATCATTGAATCCTTTTCAGACGACTGCAAATTGACGGGGCATCCGACGAACAGATTACCCAACAATGCCAGCTTCACCTTCAGAAACATCAGCGGCAATGATTTGATTTTCCATTTAGATGTAGCAGGAATAAGCGCCAGCAGTGGTTCTGCCTGTTTGACCGGCGATCCAGAGCCCTCCAGGGTTCTAAAAGCAATTGGGTTAAGTGACGAATGGACAAAAGGTGGCTTGCGACTCACGGTTGGTAAACAAAACAATGAAGATCAAATAGAATACGTGCTTAAAGTATTACCTGACATCGTGAACAGGTTCCGACAAATAAAAGTGCAGGTTGCATGAGACAACCACACCAAAACCCAAGAGCAATTGCGGCAAACGAAGAAAACTCGACCAGGCGCGTTGTTGTTGCCATGAGTGGTGGAGTTGATAGTTCTGTTGCGGCCGGTTTGCTTGTCGCCCGAGGTTTTGATGTGATTGGCGTGATGATGCGCCTGTATAGCGAACCATCTCAAGGCTCAGAAACCAAGCATAATCGATGCTGTACGCCAGACCAGATGGCTGATGCCCGACGGGTAGCCAACCAACTGAATATCCCATTCTACGTTTTGGACACTCAAGAATTTTTCTTCAATACTGTAGTCCAACCCTTTATTGACGGACATGTCTCAGGACAAACACCGAATCCTTGTATAGCCTGCAACCGCTCAGTCCGGTTTGATTTTCTACTGAAGCATGCCCTTGCACTAGGTGCCGACTACCTGGCTACAGGGCATTATGCCCGAGTCAGTGACACAGCAGAAGGCTACCAGCTTAAGAAAGCAATCGACGGCGATAAAGATCAATCCTATGTGTTACATGTACTTGGACAATATGAATTAGCACGAGTCATTTTTCCAGTTGGCGATTACACCAAAATGGAAGTACGCGAGCTAGCCAGCCAATTAGAATTACCAGTTGCCTCGAAAAGTGAAAGCATGGATTTGTGTTTTCTGGCTGATGGCAATTACCGTCGCTTTCTTGTTGAAAATGCGGCCAGTAGCCTTCACCCTGGACCTATCATGACACTTACCGGAAGCAAAATTGGCCAGCATCTGGGATTAGGACACTACACGATTGGACAACGTAAAGGACTGGGAGTATCTGTGGGTCAGCCCATGTTCGTCGTCAAAAAAGATCCGGCCAACAACATATTAATATTGGGAACAAGAGAAGAAGCATCAAAAAAGCGATTCATCGCCCAACAGGTTAATTGGATTGCTGGTAATGGACCGGCCGCACCAATAATGGCAGAGGTAAAGATACGCTACCGGGCTAATTTAGTTCCTGCTATCATAACGGCGTTGGACGACAATAAAGCGCGCGTGGTATTTGAAAAACCTGTGTTTGGCATAACGGCCGGCCAAGGAGCCGTTTTCTATCAAGGAGAAATTTGTATTGGTGGTGGCATTATTGCTGATGAGGTAATCTAATGAGTAGCACTGCATCGGGACTCGTGTTAGGTTTCTTGTTAGCCACAGCTTATGGAGCGGCATTTCATCTTATCGTTGGAGGGCGCCCGCGTAAGATCCTGTTATATATTCTGGCTGCCTGGGTCGGTTTCACTTTAGGTCACTTCATCGGTGATCTAATTGGTATTGAGGCCTTTCAGCTTGGGGCTGTCCACCTTCTTGCTGCCAGCCTGGGAGCCTGGATAGCACTTGTCTTCAGTTGGTTCCTCAGCGCGCGAGAAGCTTGATTGTAGCCAGATTCTATTATGGTCTTATGCTAGTTCGGGAAAGCCAGAGACTTGATTTGCAAGAAATCGGGCTTTCCCAATAGACGATTGATGTAAATGCACAACGTATGCGCCGTCAGCTTAGTATACAGTCTGGCACACAAGCCCCAAAAGGTGTGGGCATGGTTGGTCTCGATGTGAAATTGTTCGTCAAGCTGGCCATTGACCGTTTCAATGATCTGACGCACGGCGTTAATCATTCGGCGCACCGGTTTGGGCAGTTGCTTTTTCTGATTTTTGCGGGGCAACGCCAGCAGGTGGATGCGATTCGTGCACCACAGTTCAGCAGCTTGCGCCTCACTAATGTACGCCTTATCGCCAACGACTTGCTTGTTCGTGTGCTCAGAGAGTATATCCAGACCGGCTTCCAGGTCAGTGACGCTGGCTGGGGCTAATACAAAATCAAGAACGAGACCGCCCATCGTTACCAATAAGTGCAACTTGTAGCCGAAAATGGTCTGTTTCTTCGAGGATACTTTGCCAAAATCAGCGCCATGGACACGCCAATCTCCTGTCGAAGCGGGAACGAGGTGAAATTGCACGGCTGGAATGGGCAAACTATCAATCACGCATTGGTCATCTTGGGCCACATCTAACCAGGAGAGCAAAATGCGTCGAATCCAATTGATAATGAACATGAGATTACGCCGCCGCCGATTGAGTCGGCTTTGCGTCGGGATAATGGGGAAGAGGTCTCGATGGACTTGAAAATTGCTCAACAAGTCAGTTTCCATATCCCACCCTTTACATTCGCCGATCAAGCACATGGCTATCAACTCGCTGTCGCTACATTGAGGCTGGGGGCCGGGTCGTTCGAGAAGCGGCGCCAATTGCACGCAGATATCGTCAACAATGCAAAATACATACAAGCAAAAATCGTCAAAACTCTTTATCATTGGAGTGTTCTCCTGTTTGATTGGTTGGTTTTTGTTCATCCCCAATCTTACAGGAGAACCTCATTCTGGGATGGCCTTTATCTAGCATAAGGCCATATTAGGCACTGACATGGCCGGTGAAATTGAGGTAGTAGGTAAAGATGTCACGCTGTTTAAGAAGGGCGACCAAGTATTTGGGATAGATGCTATCGGCTTTGGTGCATACGCCGAGTATAAATGTATGCCTGA
>DOXE01000283.1 GCA_003519205.1 Chloroflexota bacterium | reverse complement strand
AGGTGGGTTCTCGTCCTCCGATTTCGGCCTGGGACTTAAATGAGGAGCTGATCATCCAATAAAAAGGGAATACAATAACCATGAGGAACATGCTCAGAGCCATTAGAAAAATGAATCTGCGCCAATTGAGCCACCGCCCAAACCGGTCGATGGGCGTCAATTTTTCATAATCTACGCTCGCTCTTCTGCTCATTTCAGTTATCCTCCACATTCTTCATCACAACGGCCACATAAAAGATCAGGAATACCACCAGCATGGCCAGTAGGATCATGCCTGTCGCTGCACCTTTGCCGAAGTCAAGCAATCGAAAGCTGAATTCCACAGTTAGAACAGGCAGTACTTTTGTGCCAAATCCACCTCCCGTTAGCAGAAAAATGTCGTCAAATTTGTTGAATGTCCATATGAGGCGAAGTAGAAAAATAGCTCCAAGGACATAACGCAATTCTGGCAAGGTGACAAACAAAAATTTTTGCCATGTAGATGCTCCATCTACTTCTGCTGCTTCATAAAGCGTGTTATCGACGGCTTGTAGACGGGCTAATAACATGAGCATTGCAAAGGGGAAATATCGCCACCCAGTAAAGACGATCACGAGCAACAAGGCCAGTCCGCGGGCAGATAGATAGGCGGCCGGCAAATCGATGAGACCTAATCTCAACAAGATATCATTAAGAACACCAGAAGGCCGGGGATCAAGTATCCAGCGCCAGACGAAAGCTACGCCGACGATGGGAGCTATATAAGGAACCAAAAAAATGGCTCGGGTGGCGCCACGACCTCGAAAAGGATGGTTGAGTATCAAGGCTGCAGCAAGTCCTAGAAGAAGCGTCAACGTTGTGGAAAGAAAGGAGTAAACGACTGTTGTGATGGCAGCTCCCCAACTCCACTTCGTAAAAACCAACCCAATTTTTTGCAGCAGGTTGGCCTCCTCCCATTCCTGAGGAAGTGGACCGGGCTTAAAGGCAAAATCATTAACCACTGATCGAAAGTTATCTAATCCGACGAAGTCTGCGTTGAAAACATCGTTCAGGTTGTTTAGACCAACATTATGAAAACTGATCCAGATGCTGAAAATAGAAGGGAAAATGACCAGGCCAAAGACAATGATGGCTATTGGAAGAATCAGAATCCAAGCTAGTCGAGCTTCCCGTGCTCCCTGGCTTTTCCAACGAGCGGACCAACTTTTTTTTTGAGGAGCTGTTGCTACTGTTTTTTCCGAAGGAGATGTCACTGCAGACATAGGATTCCCCTTTCTGCAATAGGGTAATCGGTGCCCGTACTACCGAGCACCGATTACCTACTTAAACGGAACTGATACTTGTTTATTCGGCCGAGCGTTCAGCCAATAGCATTTCTACTTGCTCCTGGAGGAATGCTGCCGCCGTCTCCGGCGTCATCGTCCCTTCCAGAGCGATATTGCTTACGACGGTAGGAATCAGCAAACGCCCTTCGATGTCACCAACAACGGCTCGCTCAGTAGCATCATAGTCTGGTCGGAACAGCCAGCGCTGCATCGTTTCATAACCATTGGCGATCTGTTCGAGCGTCTCATCGGAGTAATTGGCGAAATATGGGCTGGAAGTCTTCCAGGGTTCTACCGCGCTCTTCAAAACCGGTACTTTGCCGAAGGGTGCAAGGCCGATGACATCAGTGTATCCTTCTGTCAGGAAGAACTCGACTACATCTTGGGCGACCGGATCGGCACCATCCATGATAGCCAGGGTAACTAACTGGCCGTAAGATGCCGAGCCGTTGGGGCCTTGCATATCAGGGGCGAAACCAGTATTGCCAGCCAGATCATCGACAGCAATCTCGACATTACCACCATCTTCAAGTCCGGAACCATCAACTAGATCATCCATAATATAGGTGCTATAGAAAAGCATACCAGATTGATCTAATTCGTAGTTCTCACGCGCCCCTCGCCAATATTGGGGACCTGGTGCGGCGCAATCTTGTAGGCCGGTGTAAAAGTCAAGGGCTTGGATCATTTCCGGCGTGTTCATGGTAACGTTGCCATCTTCGTCAAAAGGCCAGGCATTATTGGATATGGCTACTTGCTCGAAGACCTGGTGGCCGTAGTTTTGGCCTGGGTCTGTGCCCAGTGTGACACCATATAACAAATTTCCAAATCCAGGTAATGTTTCACAAGCTGCTTGAATGGTCTCCCAAGTAACCGGCGGCTCTAAGCCTGATTCATCGAAGATATCTTGCCGGTACCAAATGGCTTGGAGCCAGCCATCATAGGGCACTGCAGCATATTGTCCGGTGGCTGGATCGGTGACCATAGAAAGCGGGCCGGCACGAAAGTCATCTTCACCAATGCTGGAAATGACTGCTTCGGCGGCATCTTGATCCAATATCCCTTCGGCTGAAAAGGCAGCTACACGTTCGACGCCCATGCGAACGATATCGGGAAGCCGATTGGCACCTTGAGCTGTGGAGATGCGTTGGCTGACCCCCGCTTCTTCGATAGGTACGATTCGCAAATCGACGTCAGGATTAGCTTCCATGAAGCGAGCGGCAACTTGTTCATAAACTTCCACACGGTCGGCTTCGTTATCAGTGGTCCAGAACTCGACAATGGTCCTTTCACCAGGCACGGCCGGTACCTCTACCTCTACGACTCGCGTCACTTCCATTGCCTCGCCCTCGACAACTTCGGTGACCACACGGGTCACTTCCACTTCTTGAACTTCTGTTTCGGTGACGACGCGAGTGACCTCAACTGTTTCGGGTTGGCAGGCGGCTATCAAGATAGCCAAACTCACCATTGCGGCGATAAAAATGAAGATTTTCTTCATCTCTAATTAACCTCCTAACACTAAAAATTTCCAACACTTGTCTATTACAGTCACACAGATTAGATCTATCAGCATTTGATTTATAGGCGATCACCTCCTTCCATTACCTAGCCTAGTTCCACTGGACTCCCTGACGATTAACTCAGGAGTGAGCATGATATGGGTATTCTCAGGCTCCCAGCCGTTAATGATGTTTATCAGCATTGAACAAGTTTGTTGGCCAATCTTGTAGATAGGTTGTCGAATCGTGGTTAATGGCGGTGCAGTGTAGGCAGCCCAAGGAATGTCGTCGAATCCCGCCACGGCAATATCCCGGCCCACATTGATGCCCAAGTTTTGAAGACGGTTCATCGTCCCAATGGCCATGAGATCGTTGCCGCAAATGATGGCTGTTAACGGGGGATCGAGGTTTAGGAGCTTTCCTACGGCGTCGGCACCCCCTCGTTGGGTCATATCCCCTTCTATAACCCAACTTTCGTCAACTGGCAGATCATATTCGGCCATGGTTTCGTAATAGCCACAACGGCGGTAGGTACCAAACATCAATCCGGCCGGTGGCGACAGATAACCAATTCGTTTATGACCTAAGCCAATCAAATGTTGTACGAGGAGTCGCATTCCGGCCGTACTATCCTCGTCGACGTAAGGAAAATTTAAGTCATCATCGGTACGGCCAAAGGCTACGAAGGGGAAGTTACTCTGGCAAAGAAGCTGGATACGGCCATCGTTTTCCCTTGTACGTACCACAATCAAGCCGTCCACCCAACCACCTCGGGTTGCCCGTTCATAAGCGGCTTTTTCTCCTGGGCTATCCGGGCTATGGGTGGAAACGAGCAGGTCGTAATCCTTTCTGGCTGCTTCATTTCCGATCCCGGCCATGAATTCGCTAAAGAACGGATCGGCAAATCGAGGATCGGCCGTAGGTATGATGAAACCCAACGTATCGTTACGTCGCTTTTGAAGTCGCCTGGCGGTGATATTGGGATAGTAGCCTAGTTGCTCCGCCGCTTCTCGGACCCTTTGTCGAGTCTCTTCGGCCACATCATCGTAGTCAGCCAACGCTCGGGACGCCGTCGTGATGGAGACCCCAACATGTCTGGCAAGATCCTTCAGCGTTACCGCCACATCCCACATCCTTCCCTGACAAAGCTCCCCATTTACCTGAAAAGAAAGACATTTTTCAGTATAATCCAAAACGTTTTGGGTGTCAATTTATGGAAGTGCCAGTGTTATTGTTCAGTGAAAGTGTCACCATCTAACTGTTCAGTGAAAATGTCACCCTATGAACAA
>DOXE01000296.1 GCA_003519205.1 Chloroflexota bacterium | reverse complement strand
ACTGTGCAGGAAATTGCCGTTACCCGTTCAATCGTGGCCTCTGATGCCCTGGCCGAGCTCATTGAGGCAGAATATGATTTAACCGGTCCTGTAAGTTGCAAGTTAATCAGCAAGATGCTCAGAACTCAGGACAACGACCACTATTTGATCCGATGTGGTGATGAGAAATGCATCGCTCGCGTCTACCAGCTGGGCCAGCATTTAGGACGAAGTGAATCAGACTATCTTTACGAACTTGACTGGTTAAACTTCCTAAAGGGCAAGGGCCTGCCAGTTTCTTATCCTTTGCCCCGGCGAGATGGTGGTTACCTGGGAACTCTTCATGCACCAGAAGGAAATCGATATTACGCGCTTTTCAGCTTTGCCCAAGGCAAGCCTGTGTCGATCAACGACGAAGACCAATTGTTTGCCATGGGTGCGATGATGGCCCAAATTCATCTGGCTTCAAATGATTATTCGACCGAATACAACCGTCGGCCGATGGATCTGGCATTTCTGGCTGATGAGCCAGTGGATAGATTGAAGGCCTTATGGAGCGGCAGTAAAGATGATAAGCTCCACATCATTCTCAATTCGGCCGAAGAAGCCAAGGTGGAAATTGAAGCTCTATTAAAAAATGAAGAGGAGACTGAAGACAGCTGGGGACCCATAGGTGGTGATTTTCATCCGTACAACACCCATTTTGATGAACAGAACCGGCCTACTTTCTTTAATTTCGATCTTTGTGGATTCGGTTGGCGGGCTTACGACATTGCTGTATTTCTCCTGAATGCAGAGCTCATGCAACGCTCTAGCCGGTTGTCGGAAGCTTTCTTCGCCGGTTATTATTCTGTCCGGCCCTTGTCTCGNNCACTGAAAAGGATAGGTTGATGATGGCCGAGATGCAAACAATCGTGGGGACAAAATATTGGCACCGCCTTGAAGATGGGCGCGTTCAATGCGATGTATGTCCTCGCGCTTGCAAATTAAACGAAGGTCAGCGTGGCATGTGTTTCGTGCGGGCTAGGCAGGATGACCAGATCGTATTGACGACCTACGGCCGATCCAGTGGTTTCTGTGTCGATCCGGTAGAAAAGAAGCCACTGAACCATTTTCTGCCTGGCACACCCATCCTCTCCTTTGGCACGGCTGGATGTAACCTCGCTTGTAAATTTTGCCAGAATTGGGATATCAGTAAATCGCGAGAAATTGACACATTGGCCGATGCCGCCTCACCGGAGACCATCGCCCGGGCCGCCCAAGAGTTAGGGTGTCGCAGCGTCGCCTTCACATATAACGACCCGGTCATCTTTNNGCGGTCACGGCCGGTTACATCTGTGATGAACCGCGTATTGAATTTTACCAGCATATGGATGCCGCCAATGTGGACTTGAAGGCTTTTACGGATCATTTCTACAAATCACTTTGTGTCGGCCAACTTCAACCAGTTCTAGATACTCTCATTTATCTTAAAAACGAGACAGACGTCTGGTTTGAGATCACTAACTTAATCATTCCTGGGCATAACGATAGCGATTCAGAATTGGAAGAACTGACCCAATGGGTGGTCAAAGAACTGGGACCAGATGTCCCCCTTCATTTTTCGGCCTTTCACCCTGACTACAAAATGTTAAATACACCCCCCACACCAGCCAGCACATTAAGCAGGGCCAGGGAAATCGCCGTTAAGAACGGTGTTCACTATGCTTATACGGGCAATGTACACGACGAGACTGGAAGTAGTACCTATTGCCACAAATGCGGCTCCAAATTGATCGGCCGTGATTGGTATGTGCTAACCGCCTGGAACATGACCGACAATGGTCTTTGCCGTTTCTGCCAGGAACCTTGCGAGGGAGTATTTGAAAAACGTCCAGGCACCTGGGGTTCAAGACGAATGCCAGTAAGGCTAGCACGCTATCGTCATTGATAAGGACGGGTATTGGCACGGGGTCGAGTTTCACGAATCAGTTGGCGCAAAGTCCGGGCTAGTTGGCGTGACACGATATTGTTGCTCCGTGAATTCGCCTGGCCTTTATTTTTATTTATCCTGACCCTGCTGGGAGCCGGTATCTTGTATTATTTGCTGGCAGCCCAAGCTGGACAGCCGGTGGATAGCGTCGTAGAGTCGATATATCTGGTTCTGTCCCTGGCTTTTCTCCAACCCATCGGCGATTTTCCCGACAATTGGTATTTACAGGTCTTTTATTTTGTCCTGCCTATCATTACCCTTGGCTTATTTGCCTATGGATTGGCAGATTTCGGCCGTATGTTCTTCAATCGTAAAGCTCGCAGCAAGGAGTGGGAAATGGCAGTTGCTTCGACCTTCGAGGATCACATCGTTTTGATCGGATTGGGCCATCTTGGCTTTCGAGTAGCCCGGCAGCTATTTGAAATTGACCAGGATGTGGTGGTGATCGAGCTCAATCCGCAGGCCGATCTCATAACGGCCGCCCATGAAATGGGCATTCCAGTCATCGAGGATGATGGCAAAAGGATGGAGGTACTGCAAGGAGCAGGAACTACTAAAGCTCGAGCTATTATTATCTGCACACAAAATGATAATTTGAACCTCCAGATCGCCTTCAAAGCAAGAAAACTGAAACCAGAAATCCAAGTCGTCGTGAGAATATTCGATGACGAGTTTGCCCAGACATTGGAGGAACAATTCGGCTTTGAAGCCATGAGTGCTACACGCATGGCGGCACCGATATTCGCCTCGGCGGCAACAGGCATTGACATCACCCGACCTATTACCGTCGAAGGGGAATCGTTTAGCCTGGCCTGTCTGGACGTCAGGGATAAATCGAAATTAATCGGGAAAACGGTATCTGTGATTGAGCAGGATTATAAAGTCAGCGTGGTATTATTGCGCCATGATTCAGAGTCAGACTATCATCCGGCCGGAGACAGGCAACTATCGGCCGACGACGTGTTAGCCGTCTTGGCTGGTCCTGAACAGATCAGCCAATTAGTAGGCGACAATTAAGCTCGGCATTCGTCTTTCAATTCTCGCATCCCAGCCAAATTTACCCTCACAATCACTTGCATTCTAAACAGTTTTGTTGTAGTCTTACAACAAGGAGTTTTGTTGTACTATCCCACATGACCCTGTTTGTCGGGGAATGGTACCTGGACCGGAAGGGATTTGCGCTAGTGTAATTGTTGCCGGTCATTCAGGAAAGCGCTGTGGGAAATTTCGACCGGCTAAGCCGGGAAAAGAGATACAGCGTTTTTAATGGCTGGCTAACCGACGGCCGGGTCGAATGATTCGCCTATACGGAAGCGTTATGCCTGTGCCTGTGGAGAGAACTTAGTCACCTGTTACTTCCGGTCCGGGTGCTGCATCCAAACCTATTCTTAAATCAATTCGGTTCTTGAATGACGATTTGCGAAGTCAGTCTCGAATGACTACAATCAGCGCGAGTAAATCTGAAGACAAGAATCGACGATGAAAGGCACATCAGT
>DOXE01000458.1 GCA_003519205.1 Chloroflexota bacterium | reverse complement strand
TCTTGATACCTCTATCATTGGCATATTTCTTTAAGGCTAACCACTGCTCGAAGAAAACATACTGATTGAACTTATGAAGGCGGACTTCACCCTTTAGTCGTTTGGACCAGGCCTTGATGGCTTTGGGGTGACGCAGAGCGATATCATCCGGCCATAAATTCCAAACTCCACCGTCCTTTTCTTCAAAATAATCTTTTATCGCCATAAAGAGGGCGTAATCGTCCAACCAATATGAGTTAGAAAGGCAAAACTCCTCAAAAGCATCTTTATGGGCGACCGCACCGGAGGTCTCAAAGTTGAGAAAAGCTAATTTTTGAAGCTGTTTCTTATAGTGGATTACCCAACCAAAATCAACCTTGTCCACTGGAAAGTTCGGAAGATCCGCTAGGAGTTCGGCCGGCATAAAACCATCCTTGACCATCTTTTCAGGGCTGATGAGTAACGGATTGCCGGCAAATGCAGAAAACGACTGGTAAGGTGAATCGCCATATCCAGTCGGGCCTAAAGGCAACACTTGCCATATCGATTGTTTTGCTTTTTCTAAAAAATCGATGAAATTATA
This sequence comes from Chloroflexota bacterium, assembly GCA_003519205.1. Lineage (GTDB taxonomy): Bacteria > Chloroflexota > Anaerolineae > Promineifilales > Promineifilaceae > UBA11865. The sequence continues at coordinate 2,028 of DOXE01000458.1, read as the reverse complement.
TGCCCCAGCGCCCAGATCGCCGATGCCATATTTTCCAGGAAATGAGGTTGGATGAACTAAAACACCACCCGAGCGACGTAATCGCATCTTATTTCTTCTCCCTATATCGTCCTTGCCATTGCCCACTCATAGAGCTGTTGGTAACCTTGAGCCGATCTTTTCCACGAATAGTCAGCCATCATGCCATTGGTTTGGATACTTTGCCAGCTTTCTTGATCTACTTGATAGGTATAGATGGCCCGCCCCAAAGCATTCCAAAAGGCATCTGAACTATAGTCGAAGAAGGTGAAGCCAGTTATACCATCCTGGACCGTATCAGCTAAGCCACCTGTAGCCCGAACGACGGGCACGCTTCCATACCGCATCGCGATCATCTGTCCTAATCCACAAGGCTCGAATCTAGAGGGCATGAGAAAAATATCACTACCACCATATATCAGTGGCGCTAAATCAGGCATATAATCTAGAAAAACCGTCATCTTTTCACGATGATAATCGGCCAATCGAGCTAACATATGTTCGTACTCAGCCGCGCCCGATCCTAAGACCACTAATTGAGCCTCACCGGCAACGTTATTCATTAACAGATGGATGACGTGTCCGGTGATATCCAGACCTTTTTGCCAATCAAGACGGGAGATCATGGCCACCAGCGGCAAGTCGTCCCGGAGCGGTAAATTTGCTCGGGCCTGTAATGCCTGCCGGTTTCGTTGGCGTGCTTCCAGCTTATCCTTTCCAAAATGACTGGCCAGACGCGGGTCAGATTCGGGGTCCCATTCAGCATAGTTTAGGCCATTCAGTATCCCATGGACGTCATAAGCCCTATGGCGTAGTAATCCATCCAGGCCAGCACCTCCTTCTGGGGTCAGGATTTCCCGGGCGTATGTGGGACTGACTGTATTAATTAATGTGGCGTGGTAAATGCCCCGAGCCATGAAATTAACTTCGCTAAATGCTTCCTCAACCAGGGAGTGTGACCAGATACCTAGAAAGTCGAAAATGTCCCAATTAGTACGGCCCTGGTGGGCCAGGTTGTGGATGGTGAACAGGCTTGGTATCCCGCGAAAATGATCTTGGCTCTGCCCGGCGGTGGCTAACCATGTAATCGCTGGGGCAGTGTGCCAATCATGCGCATGGACGATATCAGGGCGCCATCCCCAGGCTACTGTCTGTTCTAAAGCTGCCCGGCTGAAAAAGGCAAACCGGTAAGGATCGTCATTGTAGCCGTAGATCTCCGGCCGATTAAAGAAGTTTCCCTCGGCGATAAAATAGATGGGCACGTCGCTTTCCGGTAACCGGCCTTCAAACACGCCGGCCGGAAATAACCCCCGACCCATTGGCACGAGAAGTTGTCCGGGTAAGATCTCCAGATCGTACTGGCCTGAGTCTAAACTGGCCTCAATATGATGATAGGCAGGCATGACAACCCGAACATCGTGCCCCAACTCTTTTAAAGCTATCGGCAACGAGCCAGCCACATCACCTAATCCACCCCGCTTGGCAAAAGGGGCTACTTCGGCGCTGATAAATAATATTTTCAGTGATTCGGGCATGGTATTCCTTTTTAATTTTAAATGGCAGCGCCCAATTTTCCATGAACCAGGGTCTTTCTCCAAATAGAAACAGATTTAGTTTCTTGCCGGGGTTTCCCCCTGATGTACAATACATAAACCCTGGTTGGAGTTGCTTATGTCTGCGCGTCGTTTGCTTGCCTTCATATTGCTCAATGTGGTTATCTCCGCCACCGTGGTGTTGGCTATTTTATATTTTTGGGATAACCGGCAACCTGAATTAGACACCGCTACAGAACAAGCCCTCATCGTTCCCACATCGCCCACTGTTTCTGGAGCATCTCAAGCGGCCGTAGATCCGACGGCAGATCCAGAAAACCCGCCAGAAGGAGAATCCGGCCCACCGGTGTATACCGTCCAAACCGGTGATACATTAGGCAAGATCAGCCGTGAGTTCGACGTCTCGATTGACGACATCATGGCTGCCAACAACATGTCCTGGCATATCGGCGATGTG
>DOXE01000403.1 GCA_003519205.1 Chloroflexota bacterium | reverse complement strand
GAAAAGAGTCCCACCATCGTCAAAACGCCCACACAATCGACGAGACCAAAACCAGCCTCCAATGGCCCAGGCAAGGCAACGAGACGGTATACTGGGCGCATCAGCCCAGTGGTCGGCCGCATCGCCGAAGAACACCAGGTTGACTTAAACCTGGTAACCGGTACCGGGCGCGACGGCCGTATCACGAAGAAAGACATCTTAGCCTATATCGAAGAGGGCGATCAGCGTTCTTATCAGCCATCAAAAACGCAAGTTGCCACAACAGCTCCACCGAGTCCTTCCAAATTAGCTCAGGAGGCAATACCAGGGGAGATTCTTGCTTTGAATAGTATGCGCCAGGCGATCGCCGAACACATGGTGCGCAGTAAGCGCACAAGTCCCCATGTTACGACGGTCTTCGACATCGATTTCACGGCCGTGGACAGCCATCGAAACGCGCACAAGCAGGAGTTCAAGCGAGACGGTGTAAACCTGACATTCACAGCCTATGTTGTGTACGCCATCATCCAAGCCTTAAAGGCGTACCCCATTGTCAATAGTGCTTGGACCGAAGAAGGGATCTTGCTAAAGAGGGAGATCAACGTGGGAATGGCCACAGCCATCGCCGATGGTCTGATTGTACCAGTCATTAAAGATGCCGATGATTTGAGTTTGCTGGGTATCGCCCGGACGTTAAACGATCTCTCCACGCGGGCACGAAATAGCCAATTGCTGCCTGATGAAGTTCAAGGGGGCACCTTTACCTTAACTAATCATGGTGTTTCGGGGAGTCTCTTCGCCACCCCTATCATCAACCAACCCCAATGTGGCATATTAGGTTTGGGCAAGATCGAGAAGCGGGTGAAGGTCATCGACGACGCCATTGCCATCCGGTTGATGGCTTACGCCAGCCTCACCTTTGACCATCGCATATTAGACGGTGCCTCGGCCGACGCCTTCATGAGCACATTCAAGGAAGTATTGGAGACCTGGTCCTGACATCCGGCTGGTTTCTTTGATCGAAGAGTTCGTACAATAATACGCCTGTGGCAACAGCCAGATTCAATGACGAAGCTGCCCCAACCATCGGAATTGAGACGGCGATATCGGCCGCAGCAAGCAAGTCGGGTGGTAAACCTTCCCTTTCACTACCCAGCATAAGAAGTGCTGGAAATCGATAGGTTTTGCTCTTATAAAAGTCCTTAGCCTGAGCCGAAGTAGCAATTTTATGTAAATTCTTCGAAGTCGCCCAATGTAGCAACTTCTCCACATCTCCTAAATGGCAGATGGGGACTGAGAAGATGGTTCCCATGCTGGCTTTAACAGCCGTCGGGTGAAAGGGATCTACAGTCCGGCCGACGAGAATTAAGCCAGACGAACCACAAGCGTCTATCGTGCGAACGATTGTGCCCAGGTTGCCCGGTTCCGCGACATCGACCAGGGCTACAAATACGGCATCTGGGGCAACCTCCAACTTCTCCACCTCCATCCAGTGAGTGGCGATGATAGCCCCCAACCCAACCGGATTGTCCCTTTCGGAGATAGCCTGGAATAGCTGGGGCGACAACTCAACACAGCGGGTTCCGGCTGCCTGCCTTTCAGCTAACATATCCCAGGCGACTTTACTTGTTAANNTTTTTGCGTAATCGTTTGATGCGCTTAATTAATGGATTACTCGAACTGGTGATCACCGTTAACCATTTTCCTTGCGATTCTGAGGCGAAACCATCACTTTTCACGCGTCACGGACAGGATAGGATAATATGACCCGATTCTGGAGATGTGGAATATACTTAATCATGACCAATTTCTCAAACAGCCAACCACATGGTCTTGGAAGTTAGCATGAAGATCGTGTTCAGCAGAAAAGGTTTTGACTCATCGGCCGGGGGCGTTGCCAGCCCGATCCTGCCCGATGGAACTTTACTTTCATTACCTATTCCCGATCCTGGCTCGAATATAACTTACGACGAACTTACGCGAGCTGGGTATCCANNTCCCCGCCAGCATGGATGGCGACCACTATTTGGGCAAGATGGTGCAGCCCAGGGCCATTTAATTCATTCGGAGCTAAAAAAGGGAGACCTTTTCCTCTTTTTCGGCTGGTTTCGGAAAACAAAGTTCGAGAATGGCCATTTACAATATAGGCCAGGAGCGCCTGATCTGCACGTATTATTCGGTTGGCTGCAAGTAGGCACGATATATACCGGCGACAGACTCGGTTCGCAGTTACCTTTGTGGGCTAGGTATCATCCCCATCACAGCCGGCCGTGCACCAACAACAATACCATTTACATGGCTACTGAAAAGTTTCAAATCAATGGCCAACCGATTGACCTACCTGGGGCCGATACGTTCAGGCGATTTCGTCCTGAATTATGCTTAACCGCACCAGGTAGTTCGCGCAGGAGTGAGTGGCACCTGCCACGATGGTTTTATCCAGAGGAAAACAAACCACCATTGAGCTACCACTCTCGAATGGCTAGGTGGTCATTGAACGGCGATTATACCTTGCTTCGATCAGTCGGACGGGGCCAGGAATTTGTCCTGGATACCAAACACTATCCTGAATCAATTGACTGGGTTCACCAGCTTATCGACGGCTGCCGTTAACTAGCGCCTATTACGATTCACAGCCGAAGCGCCGAGGACGCTGAGAACTTTAAGGTGTGAGGTTGTATCTTTGGCATTTTTAGGGGCATTTGCCAAGATGTGCTAACTATTGCATTAATAATTGGCATTGGAGTTTATCCCCCGTCCTGCTCCCATTGAGTTCGCATCGCCTCGGGTATTCTGATCGGCCTGAATCTCTCCAGATCGATGAAATAGCCGGTTTGTTTAGCCTGGGTTACAACCAAGCCATCCCTGATAAACTCTGCCTGAACTTCCCAACGAGCCTTCCCTAGCTTGCTGACCCACATCTGTCCACTCACTTCCTCAAAAATCCTTAAAGGAAACCGGTAGTTTATCTCAGTTCGCTCTAATATTGGCGATTGGTTATTGGCCAACATTTTATCGAACGGGTAATAGTCATCCATGATTTTCAGGCGAAGATCTTCAAGCCAGCGAATATAAACGGTATTATGGACAATTCCGGCGTAATCGATGTCGTATGTTTTGGCCTTAAAGGACAATTCAACCAGCATTGGTCTTGGATCTGTCATGACTTATCCGCAAATCGTTCCTTCAGATAATCGACTACCTTCCTGTCGATCGCATCCCCTTTGCCATCCCAACGTTCCTCAAGGTTTTCTTTGCCGACCAGAGAACGAAGGGCTTGGTGTGTCTTCTCGTCAAACTTGCCATCGACAGGTCCATCATATTCGCCAGTTCGGCGCAAAATATCTTGAAGATCGGCCGCGACCTCGGCCAGCGGGATCAGATCTTCTGGGTTAACCTGTCCAAAAAAGAGGTGATGCATCTCGACCAATTGCTGTAATTTCCGAATCGGATAAGGGTCGTCGTCTACTCGCAGGTCGAGGTAGCGGTCTGTTTTCCCACCATAACCACCATTTTCCCGAACGACCAGCACACCTGCTGCTTGACGACCACGGCTGTCGCCACCAGCCTCTTGCCCGGCTGCCAGGGCTGCCACCAACCAATCGGCCAATTCACCCCTTCCACCACGCACTTCTTCATATCTGGCCGCCATAGCTTCCACAGTCCCTGGAATTAAGATGTTACCCTGGCAAGCATATCCCTGGCCAACGATGTGCCCAGCCCAATGATGGCAACCTTTGCCAGTATAGGCTGATGCCCGACCCACTTTATCGATCAGGCCTAGCTGGCGTAGGTCTCTCTCCTCATCGCCAGCAATAAGTGCTTCGATAGTATCCTCAGCCGGGGTGCCGGCCGCCATCATTTCCAGCCCGTCTTGCCCGTATGACAAATTGGCGTACGATTGGGTGGCTACGGCGCCAGCGCCAACCCGGGCCCAAGAGACGACGGCGGCTACTGCCAGAAATTTGGATTGGACGGCGACGCCCCACTCTTCACGCCCAGGATCGTAAGCTACGATCGAGAAAGTTGTAATTGGTTGCATCTCGTCATAGAGAATTACGATGGAGGGGCAACTGGGGCGGGCAAACTGGCTGGTTTTGTTCGCTTACGCGGCTTGGCTCTGGCAGATAGCGGTGGCAAAAGCACGACATCCAACACTTCGTGCATCCTCTCGACCAAAATGAAATCCAGATCCTGGCGCAATTTCTTTGGTATTTCCTGTAAATCGCTTTCATTCTTCTTGGGCATCACGAAGCTTCTTATACCAACCCGGCGTGCCGCCAAGGCTTTTTCGCGGACCCCGCCGACAGCCAGGATGCGGCCTCGCAAAGTAATCTCGCCGGTTAATCCTACATCCCGGCGGATTGGCCGTCTGGTATAAGCTGAGATCAGGGCTGTAGCCATCGCTGCCCCCGCGGAAGGCCCATCCTTGGGTACTGCCCCTTCGGGAATATGCAAGTGGATGTCNNTCATCTTCTTCTGGCAGGAGTTCTTGCATCATTCTGGGTGGGCCAAGGAAATCGATCAATTGCTTTTCTTTTATCCGTTTTGGATACCGTTTCTTCTCTACTACTCGCCGGGCAACCTTGCGGCAGACGTTAGCTATCTCCCTTTCCAGGTTGCGTACACCAGCCTCGTAGGTGTATTGGCGGATCATCATCTTCAATGAACTGTCTTCGAAAAGGACTCCAGCATCCTTCAATCCATGTTGTTTAAGCTGTCGAGGAATGAGAAACTGGCGGCTAATCTCGATCTTTTCTTCCTCTAAATAGCCTGTGAATTCGATAACCTCCATCCGGTCTTGCAACGCAGGTGGCACGGTATCGAGTACATTGCAAGTCGTGATGAATAAAACATCGGAAAGATCGTAATCGAGATCTAAATAGTGGTCTACGAAGGCTTTATTTTGTTCCGGATCCAAAACTTCAAGTAAGGCGGCGGCCGGATCGCCACGAAAATCCTGACCAAGCTTGTCGACTTCGTCCAACATAAAGAGCGGATTGATCGTGCCAGCGCGACGCATGGCCTGGACAATTCGTCCCGGCAAAGCGCCAACATAGGTGCGACGATGACCCCGGATTTCCGCTTCATCTCGAACCCCACCCAGGCTGATCCTTAAAAATTCACGGTTTAGAGCCCGGGCGATCGACTGGCCCAAGGAGGTTTTGCCAGTACCTGGTGGACCGACGAAACAGAGAATTGGCGTTCGCATGGATTCGGCAGCGATGCTTTTAATAGCGATATATTCCAGGATGCGATCTTTGACTTTCTCCAGGCCAAAATGTTCGGCATTAAGGACTTCGGCCGCATGGACCACATCCAGATTATCGTCCGACTTTTCTGTCCAGGGCAATTCCAGAATCCAGTCCAGATAGGTGCGAATCACGCCGATCTCAGGTGCCATCGGGGGCATACTACTTAACCGGGCCAATTCCTTGTTCACTTTAGCCCGCACTTCGTCAGGAAGGTTCTTTTCGCCAAAGGACTCTCGTAACTCAGCGAGCTCCTGGGTGAAGGTATCCATTTCACCCAACTCGCTCTGAATGACCCTCATCTGCTC
>DOXE01000166.1 GCA_003519205.1 Chloroflexota bacterium | reverse complement strand
CCTACCCTGAGGGCAGTGTGCATAGGCGTCGATATACAAACCAATGAGGCGGAAGAGGCTTTATCGTAAGGAAAAGTTTCCACAAAAAGGTCGGATAATGAGACCTGGAAACCTGCTTTTCGTAAAAATGCGGCCGGTGAAGCCAGACTGAGTGGTTGATGGCCTAGCTCATAACATCCTAGCAATAAGATATCTGGCTTAATCATTTGCTAGGAGGAGCTGGCGAACCTTTACCATAAGGGCTGGGCCCACCTTTCCCCCCTTGTCCAGGAGGCGTCCAATCTTGAGGCATTTGTGCGCCTTCGCCAAAGAAGAATTCTTCCATTTGTTCATTTAGAAATTCTTGGGCTCGGGGATCAGCCATATTAAGCCCATAGTGATTGATCAGGATCACCACCTGATCTTTCCACAACTCCCACCCTTGTGCGGAGACGTTCTCGTAAATCCGCTGGCCTAATTCTCCTGGCATCGGCAGTTTCTCTAAACCGGGTAATTCCCGACCAAATTTTACACAATTGACCATTCGTGTCATTCACTCACCTCGATTTCCCACTATAAAGGCTTTCTGACCGATGTCAAGGCAAGCACAAGATCAATTAGCCACGCTATATGATTCGGGATGATTGATGGAAATAACCTGAAACCAAGTATTGCCAATCTGTAACGGTACGGGTAGGCCATCAGCATCGATAAAAGTTAGCATGTCGCTGCGATTGGCTCTTCGCCAGGTAACCNNGAAGATGCATCTATACTATGTGGCGCAAGGATAATGATAACATTAGCTGCGCTAATCTGCTCATCAGTATTCGCATCGATATGTTTTTCGCCATCTGCCCACCGGAGAAAACGGCCTGAATCAGGCTCATAAACCCAGTCAATCTTGGAAAAATTGCGATACTCGACATTGACAGCGGTCACCGGTTGGCCACCTGAAGGCGACTCGGAAGTGAAAGTCAAATTCGTCGAAAATTGTGGCTTTCGATTCTCTTCTTTGTTCTCCAGCACAGGCCAGAATTCCTCCGGCCGAGCGTATAGAGTGTGCTCGTAAGGCTTATCTTCGCCTGTCCGATAATAACCTGGTTCGTGAGGTCGCAATATCCTCGAAGCAAAGTCTGAGCTAAATAGTTTTCGTGAGACGTTTATGCTACTGCCAGAATAGGCCAGGGCGGCATCATACATAGCCGGTAATTCCAGATCTATCAACCTGGCGCTACGAATTGGACCGATTTTAAGCGGCGTTTCATCATAAAAAATCGCCGTGAACCTGGTGATATTTACTTCAGTTACATGCTCAAAGACAAGGTCGGCCTGACTCAATCCCGACTGGGGCCGCGTGTACTTTGCCGGGGAATTGGATATTTTGACCGCGATCGGTCGCCTCATTAAAATCTCCGGCTCGGCGACGAGCTCGCCGGTCAATGGGTTTCGGTTATCGGCAAAATCCTCGGCCGATATCAGCCTGACCCTCAAATCAGGTGTTGGGGAAGCTGGAACATCTGGCTTCCTTGTCGAGTGAGGTGTAAACGTCGGAACGGGCGTCTCCGTTGGTTGTTCTTCTGGTTGATTAGAGATTTGCGTTGGTGTCTCCTGTTGTTCTATTTCGATTGGGGACGGATTGGCCGGGACTGTTGGAATCTCTATACCATTTCTTTGGCAAGCAGCAGAGGAAATGGTAGCCAAGAACAACATGGGGATAACGACAATATATTTATGATTCATTTTGGTCCAATGGTATATGGTGCCATCTTGTGGTAGAAATATAATCCATATTGTCACCGATTAGCTTAAAGTTTCAATGACGACTGACCACTAAGATCCCCTTATTATATCGACGCATTAAGAATGTGAGGAGGAATATGTATGGACGATAGGAGTCGAAAAGATATTAGAAGGATCTTGAAAATCTTTGGCATCCAGGCTGATGAGGCCATGGTTGCTCATCTGGCACGCAACCCCGAAGTGGATACTTTGAAAGTTCGCGTGATACTCCAAGATATCACCGAGTATTCTGGAGCAACCCCGGAACCTCCCCTTGGAGTAGTGATTGAGGATGAAGTTCGTCGCCAGAACGATAGTTAAATCCTGAAGTTCTGGAAAGGCTTATCAAAATAGGATCAAATTATTACCCAAAGTGCTTTTCTAGAACCAGATCAAGCGTTCTTACGAGTTGAAAGGCATTCGCTTCTGTAAATACCAGCGGGGGTTTGATCTTCAATACGTTATGGTAGGGTCCATCGGTACTGATAAGAATTCCATGATCCTTCATGGATTCTACAACAACTGCTGCTTCCCTCCCGGCCGGCTCTAAAATAACCCTGTCTTTGACAAGCTCCACGCCAATAAACAAGCCTAACCCCCGTACATCGCCGACTAACGGATGCTTTTCTTGCAGTCGTCCCAATTCATCCTTTAGAAGCTTGCCCACCACAAGCGCATTATTTTGTAACCCCTCTTCTTCAAGGACGTCCAAAACGGCTAAACCAATCGCGCAGGATACTGGATTACCACCGAAGGTATTAAAGTATTCCATGCCTGTGTCAAAGGAAGCAGCGATGTCGGGGGTGGTTACGACGGCCGCCAAGGGATGGCCATTGCCCATTGGTTTACCCATCGTCACAATATCAGGAATGACGCCCTGGGTCTCAAAACCCCAGAAGTGAGTACCAACCCGCCCGAAGCCAACCTGCACTTCGTCGACGATGCAAACACCACCGTCTGCCCGAACTCGTTTAAAAACCTCCCTCAAGTAATTATCAGGTAATACGATTTGCCCACCACAGCCTAAAAGCGATTCACAAATGAAAGCACCAGTCGCCCGAT
>DOXE01000019.1 GCA_003519205.1 Chloroflexota bacterium | reverse complement strand
TAGACAACACTTTTGCCTCGCCAGCTTTGCAGCGGCCGCTTGAACTCGGCGCTGATTTTGTCGTCCACAGCACGACCAAATACATCAGTGGCCACTCCGATGTAGTCGGCGGAATAATTGTTCTCAACGATACTGAGATCTATGATGAACTAAAGTTCCTGCAGAACGCTATCGGCGCAGTTCCAGGGCCAATGGACTGTTTTCTCACTTTACGAGGAATCAAGACCTTAGCCTTGCGCATGGACGCCCACTGCCGTAACGCCACCCAGGTTGCCCAGTTCCTGGCTGACCACCCAGGAATCGATGAGGTTTTCTTTCCAGGTCTCCCTAACCACCCTCAGTTCGAATTAGCCCAGAAACAGATGAAAGGACCCGGGGGCATGATCGCTTTCGTACCCAAGGGCGGGGAGGCCTCAGCCCGGATCATCGCTCGAAAGACCAGGCTCTTCACCCTGGCTGAATCTCTTGGTGGAGTGGAATCGTTAATTGAACTACCCGCTCCGATGACCCATGCCTCAGTCGCCGATTCTCCCCTAGCCGTCGACCCGGCCTTCGTCCGATTATCTGTGGGCATCGAAGGAGCCGGCGACCTGATAGATGATCTAGCTCGAGCGATCCATCGAGCTGATTATCAGAGGTAAAAGACGATTCTAAAGAAAACCCGACCTCAAAAACCGAAATATCAAAGGTCTGAATGAAAGTTCTTGTTTCTGGTTAAAGTCATAAGCAAAGCCGTTGAGGATTGTTTCGTAATGCATATGTTATACTAGAGCTCTATCTGGAATGCCCTATCCGGATGACGCCCAAATTATTGGGACTTCCATCGGACTCTCGTCCACCTAGAGCTTATGGTGTAAATCAGATATTTTGGAAAGAACTAAAAGTTGGTATGGTTAAATTAAAAAAAGTTGGGTTGCTCTTCGTCGACACCTACAAGAAATGGGTAGACGACCGGGCTATGCGTATGGCTGCAGCCCTGGCCTATTACGCCCTATTTTCTCTCGCACCGATCCTCGTCATCGTGACTGGTATTGTCGGTTCACTCATCGAGAGATTTTTGGGAGATTTAGTTGAAACTGTAAACCTAAATTCGACATTATCAGGAATTCTTGGCCCAGACGTGACCGAGTTAGTTCTTGATATGGTAGAGAGCACGGCCGTCGGCAATTCGATAACTTCATCGCTGCCCATCGCTTCCATTATAAGCATCGGCATTGTACTTTGGGGCGCTACGAGCATCTTTAAGTATCTCCACGAAGCACTCAATACTATTTGGGGGGTCGAGCCAATCGTCAAGGGCGGCGTTTTAGTTACCATCAGGCGTTATGCGGTGTCTTTCGTCATTGTTTTTTTGCTTGGCTTCCTGCTGGTTTTATATTTGATTCTGATTGGCGTCCTTTCATTTCTGCTGCCTGCCTTAGCAAAATTTATTCCCGATGCCCTGGAAATCTTGCCTGACTTCAGGGTAATTCAGCTCTCTCAATTTGTGATCTCATTTCTGGTTGGAACACTTCTGTTCAGTGCCTTTTTCAAGATTTTGCCTGACGTTGAAATACAATGGCGTGATGTTTTCGTTGGTGCGGCATTTACAGCGTTACTCTTTGGGATTGGCGTTTTTGTGCTGAGTATATACTTCACATTTTATAGTAGTTCCCTCTATGGCGCGGCTGGTTCACTTGTCGTTCTCCTGCTTTGGTGTTACTACTCGGCCCAGATATTTTTATACGGTGCCGAATTCACTTACATGTATGCCACTCGTTTTGGCTCAAAGATCCGGCCGGCCGACTACGTCGAGGAAGAAAAAGTTGGCGATGAAGACGAAGTGGTAGAGGGAGAGCTAGAGAGCGGTTCGCCAGAGATGCGATAATTACCGGCCGCTCCAGAATACTTGTCTTACTTCGAAGCTACAAAGACCATCCATTCACCGGCGTCATACAAGGGCAAACCGTCCCAAGCGGGATAGACATCGACGGAATCGAAACCAGCCGCCATCATCATGTTGGTCATCTCCTGGACGGTGTAGCTTTGATCACACAGAATAATCTCATCCAACTGACCACTGTCCAGGTGCAATGTGTGAAAACGCTCGACTGAAATCGCCAGCTCCTCCAACCAGAACCGTTCACCCAAATGAATAAAGGGGCCGACGCCCCACAGTCCAGTGTTATCGGTAAACCACCAGGTGCTATCGTTCTTATCCACTTGTTGCTGATCAAGGATCTCGACGACCAGCCGGCCGCCTGGCTGCAGCGCCAGGGCAATTTGTTCCAGCAACTGTTCCGCCTCCTCAATGGTAAAAACGGATAATTGCCCATACAAAAATAGTGCACCATTAAAGTTAGCGCTACGATAATCCATCTGGCGCACATCGAGCTCGACGAAGTTGCATTGTTTGGAAAACCCTCTTTTTTGGGCCAACTCCCGGGCATAGGCAATGGAAGCCGGTGAGAAGTCGATACCGGTAACCAGGCAACCTCTGCTGGCGAGTTCGACGGCATATAATCCAGGACCGCACGTCACATCCAGCACTTGGGCTCCCGGCATTAAGGTCAACTTTGACCAGAGCCAGTTGATTTGTTGCAGGCGTTCGGCCGGTTGCCGTGAGGCAGCACCATGTGACTCGTCTAGATGTTCGCGGAGCATCCTTTCTGAGAATCCGGGCTCGTCCCAGGGCAAGTTTCCCCCATCGGACCAGGAAGTTGGCCGTTCCGGCCGTCGATATATCCGCCACAGGGCCTGGGCCAACTTTTCTCGTGTTTCCTTCATAGCCCGTAATTATACGCGATTAACTGAGCCAGTGTTCCCCACTGTGAAAGATTGGAACCTGTAGAACGCTAAAATCTCGTAGGTACGCAGCGCCCATTGACGATTTTGAAAAAGCAAGCCGTAAACACTTAACCGCCGATAAATTCCCTGGTATTGGCTGAAATTCCACGTTAAACTGGATGGGCTATGCCGCTTCTACCTCGTGAACTCCTCAATAAACGGTATCGCATCGTCAACCTGTTGGCTGAAGGACCGTACGGGGCAGTATATCGGGCCTGGGATCAGGTTGGTAAACGAGATGTGGCTATCAAGGAATACCTGGATCCGTCCCCAGAGATACAACGACTGTTTCGAGCTGAAGCCAGCCGCCTGGCCAGTAATAAGCACCCTCAATTGCCGACCGTTAACGATCATTTCTGCCTGGAGGATGTCGGCCAATATCTAATCAGCGATTACGTTGACGGCATTAATTTGCAGGCACTACTGAACGAATATGGTCCCTTGCCCTCCGACCTGATCGTCGAATGGTTACAAAGTGCCTCGGTGCCTTTAACTTACTTGCACGAAAAGAAACAGCTTCATTTAAACATTAAGCCTGCCAATATTCGCCTCACGCCAACGGGTGATGTCTTTCTCGTCGATACGGGCCTTCCGGGGTTGGGCGTGAGCCTGGGCGCCAGTGGTTATGCGGCACCCGAGCAGCAGACCCAAGGATCGGTCACCATCGCCAGCGATATTTATAGCCTGGGGGCAACGCTTTACACATTGTTAACGGGAAAGGTACCGCCAGATGCCTTGCATCGTGAGAGCGGACTGAAAGATTTGATTCCCGCACGAGAAATGAACCCCGATGTAGAGCCGTACTTATCGATTGTTGCCAATCGGGCTATGGATCTGAGGCCGGATGTTCGGTATGAATCAGCTGCTGATTTTGCCCGAGCCCTAGAGCGTCCGACCGGACGGTCGACGGCTTTTTTCGATCAGCCAAGGCGCACCGAACCTGGTCTAAATCCGGTGGCTCCACCGCGTTTGCCGGAAAAAAAGCGAAAACAGATTGAACAACGCACCATTATCGCTCTAGCAGCTGCCTTATTGCTGGTCATCGGCGTTATCATTGGCGTGGGGCTGGCTAGCCAGACGCCAGCGGCCGGGGAAGCTCAGGTTGCTGTTACTGCCACGTTGAGATCTCAGATCATTGCTGCGCTTACCGCCATTACAACGGTGAC
>DOXE01000101.1 GCA_003519205.1 Chloroflexota bacterium | reverse complement strand
GGCAGCCTGGTATTCGCCTTCGGCATTGATGACTTTAGCCCGTCGCTCGCGTTCGGCTTCGGCTTGTCGGGCCATCGCCCGGACCATCGTTGAGTCTAGTTCCACGTCCTTGATCTCGACGATACTGACTTTGACGCCCCAGGGCTCTGTGGCTTCATCGATGATGCGCTGTAACCGGTCGTTGATTCGCTCGCGCTCCTGCAATAATTGATCAATTTCTGACTGGCCTATGACATTTCGCAGGCTTGTTTGGGCGATCTGCCATGTAGCCCGTTGATAATCTTCAATTTGAATGACGGCCGCCACTGGATCCAACACCCGGAAATAGACCACGGCGTTTACCCGTACGGTCACATTATCGGCCGCGATCGCATCCTGTGAAGGCACATCTAGCGTAATCGTACGCAAATCTACTTTTACCATGCGGTCGATGATGGGAATGATGAAAAATAGCCCTGGCCCCTTAGCCGCTTGTACGCGTCCTAAACGGAAGATCACGCCCCTCTCGTATTCAGGTACGATCTTGATGGCAGCGACCANNATGGCAACACCAAAGAAAGCGACGAATGTACCCAGTATGCTCCGTTGGCTGACCCGGGTGCCGTATGCCAGATATTCGAGAGGAATCAGGATGACTGGGGGCAAAGCCATGAGTGTCGCAGCTACCCCAACTGGCGCCAGTTGTATGGCAATTAAGGACAACCAGATCCCCAGAAAAGGTCCAACGACGGTGCCAGCTATTATCGCTCGAAAGGCAAGACGATTCCGCCATTGGCGAATTGTAGAGACTAGTTGTCCCCGTATGGCTGCCAGGCCCCAAAGGATGACCAGGGCAACGAAAAGCCTGATAGATGTGGCGGAAAGCGCTGGAAAATCGCCAACGAGGCCAAATTTAGCCGCGATGAGGTTGGATGATTGCCCCAATGCTCCCAGAAAGGCAAAAAACAGGCCCATCCCGTATTGCTTGTTTTCGACGATAACTTGGGTGGATCGCCTTTCGGTAACTACCCAGGCGATCCCAGATACGGTTACAAAAATGCCCACCATCTCCAACGAACTCACACGTTCACCCAGAATCAGCCAAGCCATGGTAGTGCTGAGGATAGGAACCGTGGACATCATCAACATCGATAACCGGGGACCAACTAGGACGTAAGCTCGAAAAAGGAAGGTGTCACCCAAAACCAGGCCTAGCACACTGGATAAGGCCAGCCAGCCCCAGCGAAAAGGCTCGGCCTCAAAAGGGAAAATCGTTCCAATCAGGACCAGATGACTGATGGATATAAAGAACATGGCAAATACCAGGCGGCTGCGATTGACGACATCGGAGCCGACCAGGCGGCCACTATAACTGAAAAAGACGGCAGTCAACGACCAACAAGCGGCCGTCGCCAAGGCGGCTAACTGACCCAGTATTACCATTCGATATCTATTCGTCTGTGCTCTGCTGTAGGCGATGCCAAATGCGACCATAATGAGGGCCCCAAGATTTCGGTATAGAAATCTGCCGCTTTGTCCAGATCGGAGACATACAAAACCACTTCAGCTACACCCAAAATTGTCGTCATTGGCAATACCTTCCATATCGGTGCGGGCCATGATCCAGCCTTACCTTCGGGCACGATAAGCGAAGGAAAAACAGTTCTTATCCCGGCTAGCCACTGATGAGAGATTGGCGTATCCGGCGAATGTGTTCCGGGCCTGTTCGACAGCAGCCACCCACCAGAGAGGCTCCAGCCGCACACCATAATTTACTCGCGCTAGCGAAATCGGCCGAATCGGTGATCCCCAACCAGCGTTTTTGTTGGGGGTCATATTCCTCGCCTGAATTGGGGTAAACGACGATCGGCTTACGGGTTACCTTTCGAACCTCTTGGACCAAAGATGGAATGAAGCCCGGGGATGTGCAATTAATGCCCATGGCAGCCACTTGTTCGATATCGTCGAGACGGCCGACACAGTCGCCTATTGGTGTACCATCACTTATATGTCTTCCATCAGAACAGCTAAAGCTAAACCAGGCGAACCGTCCCGGGATTTCGCCTAAGAGTTGAGCTAGGGCCAGAGTTTCCTTGAATGAAGGAATCGTCTCGCAGGCCAGGATATCTGCATCACTATCGGATAGAATGTGCAGGCGTTTACGATGAAATTCAACAAGACCTCCTTCGTCGAGGTCATAATCGCCGGTATACTCCGACCCATCGGCTAAGGCNNGTCCAGAACTCATCACGCGCATCGAGGGCTAATTGTATCGAGAGTTTTAACAACCCGATCGCCTCTTCCTCTGATAATCCGCGCTTCATGAAGCCCCTAATTGTGCCCTGGTAGCTGGCAGTAATGATGCAGTCGGCTCCAGCTACCAAATAATCGGCATGAACTTGTTTAATCGCAGCAGGTTCGTCAATAAGCAGTCGTGCCGACCACAATTCATCCGTCAGATCATACCCCCTGGCTTCTAGTTCGGTCGCCAGACCACCGTCTAAAATCAAAAAGCCATTTCGCTCTAAGAAGGGGGCCAACGGATTTTGATCGTTCATTTCATGCTAGGGGCTCACCGATAAGGAATCATTCACCGGCTTGCTCTACGGTTACGGCGGTCATCTCGTCGCCAGTTTGAATCTCATAGATCACATCCTGGCCCCCTACAACCTTGCCGAATACCGTGTGCTTTCCATCCAGGTGGGGCTGCGGAGCATGGGTGATGAAGAATTGGCTACCATTTGTATTCGGCCCCGCGTTGGCCATCGATATGACACCAGTTTCGTGTTTCAATGGATTTCCCACCAGCTCATCCTCAAACCGGTACCCTGGACCACCCCGACCTGTTCCAGTCGGGTCACCACCCTGGATCACAAAATTATCGATCACTCGATGAAAGCTAACGCCATCATAGAAACCTTGTTCGGTTAAAAAGACGAAGTTATTAACCGTGATCGGTGCGTATTGCGGATACAACTCGAGCTCTAGCGTACCCCGGCTGGTCTCCATCTTTATCAGATAAGTCTTATCGATATCGATCTGCATGGCTGGGGGTTTATTCCATTGTATTGAAGACATTTACCTCTCCTTGAAGTATATTCACTAATATTATGGGTTTAGTTATCCAATTCAAAGCCTTGTCGACGGTGCAGTTTAATTAAATCAGGTGGCAAACATTCCATGGTCACTTCAGCTCGTTCAATCACTCTTCTGAGCCACCGTTCTGTCGGGTTGCTCGCATTAAGGATCAATCGAGCCTTACCGGCCGTCAGCCACCGATATTCGGCATGTTCGGCCGATAATTGGATCTCCTTTTTATTATTCCTTTTATTTTCGATGGAACAGCAATAAACAAGGCCTACCAATTCATTTTCTGGGCGAGGCTCACCGCGAAAGAAGTGAGTCGTTCCAATTAAAAAAAGAGGATGGACTTCAATGCCGATTTCTTCCCTAACCTCACGGTGAAGAGCCCCTTCGAAACTTTCTCCCTGATCGACTCTTCCGGTGACACACTCCCAGGCGCCAGGGGCGAAATCCTTCTCGCTTGAGCGACGGAGCAACAGATATTTATCATCCTCCGGATCATAGATGAGGGCGCCAATTCCAGCTATAAAACGTCCGATCGCCATCAATATTGCCTGAACCTATTAATATCGGGTGGTCCCTTTAAAAGTGAGCCTGTTTTTCGTATGCCAGCGGCTTTGCTACTAGGGGTCAAGCAGATTATAGTTGATGTTCATGCAGATCACCACTCGTTATACTGGCGCGCTTCGTTACATCCAGTCCCGCTGGCCCAACTATGTTATCGGTTATTGCGGCGGCCTGCTGCTGG
>DOXE01000116.1 GCA_003519205.1 Chloroflexota bacterium | reverse complement strand
GCTGCGCCTCTTCCAAGACGGATTCTCAAGTCTGGATCGGCCGCAAGTTGACTGATAGCTTCCTTCAAGGTCACCGTATCGTCAATAGGCGTTAGCCAGACGTTTTCCCCATGGATTAGCTCCGGTATTGGAATGGACGGTTCGGTGGTGATCAGCGGACGGCCGTTTGCCAGAATAGCCATCAAGGTTCCCCTGCGTAACGACACACCATCCCGATAAGGCATAACCATAATATCAACGGCACTGAAATAGGTTGAGAGCTCCGCATCAGACAAAAATCCGCTCCAATGGATACGCGATGCCAGGCCAAACTGAGCGATTGTAGACTCAACATGTTCCAGGAAGGCCACATTTTCAGGATCACTGCTCCCTGTTCTAGCCCCAATGAAGGCTAGATGGACTTCCGAATCGAGTTGCTTCAATACCTGGAGCAGAATATCCGCACCCTTACTGGCATTTAGAAAGCCGAAATAGCCTAATAATAGATCATCATTGCCAAGTCCCAGCTCTTTCCTCAACGCCCTGACATGAGTTACCAGGGGCTGTATTGCTCTGACATTGCTACCAATAGGTATAAGCATTAATCTTCTAGGGTCAAAATCTCTTTCCTGGAGACGGGCAAAATCTTCCGCATTTGTGACGATGACACCATCAGCGGATCTTGCCAATTTGTACACAACCCACGGGCGTAATCGGCCAGCCTTGGGAAAGAGATAGGGCACCCGTAAATCGTGAAATGTCACTACAGTAAGACTGACTTCCTTTAGACGCCAGGGCAAAAAATTAATGGCTGGGATATTCATATCAAACGCAGCCGCCTGATATTGGAGATTTACCACATTTAAGTCATACTGTACGGCTATATCGGCGATTGTATTGACCGCTGACCAGCGCCAACGGTTGATCCGTGGATGTAATTGGGCAAAACCAACGTCAACTGGTTCGTGTGGCTCCCAAATGCTGCGGCGAGATTGATCTGGCCGGGCATCGCCAGAAGCGATGATATGGATCTCATGACCAAGCATGGCCAGTGCTTTCGCTAATTGGCTGGTAAATGCTCCAACACCCCCTTCCATTGGCGGGTACTCGCCAGTGACCAAGCCAATCTTCAAACCCATCTATTTAGTACCCGGCCGGACGGAGCCCTGATCGCAACACATCCCAATAGGCCCGGATCCGTTGCTTGCGTAGCTTTCGTTTGTGGCCAATCGCGCCTTTCCCAGCTTCAAGGACTATCTGTCCAACATAATTCAGTAACAGCCAGAATCTGAGCGAATCGGCCTGTAACCGGCCATGATATTTTCGAAAATAGCGTAATTTTGCCTTATTGAAGTTGATATGACGCTGAACAATTGCCTGTTCACTGCTTTTGCCGACATGGTGGATTATTTCAGCTGAAGGTAAAAACACAATGCGCCAGCCTGCATCCTTGATCCTCCGGCACCAATCTAGCTCTTCCGAATACATGAAGTACGCTTCATCCATCAGACCCACCTCATCGATAACTTCATGGCGCACCATCAAAGAAGCACCGGTGAGCCAGTCAACATCCACCGGTTCATCGAGGGGGAGATCCTCAGCATAGTAATCTCGTATTAAAGAATGGGGAGCATAAGGCTCGAACCAGGTACTCTCGAAAACGGCCGTTCCAAAGGTAGGAAAACGGCGTCGCGAAGATTGGATCGAGCCATCTGGATTTATTAACATACCGCTTACAACTCCGACATCAAGATGTTGATTCAGATAAGCTACCATCTGGCTCAAAGCATCCCCAATAACCTCGGTGTCAGGATTCAGGAGCATGATATGCCGGCCGCGAGCTCGCTCGATACCGATATTGTTCCCTTTCGGAAAGCCGACGTTATCAGATCTGGCTACGAGATTTACCCAGGCAAACTGTTCCCGGAGCATTTCAGGGCTACCGTCAACCGACCCGGCGTCCACCACGATCACCTCTAGATTTAATTCACCACGACCACTGTCAATAGTCTGTAGACAATTGGCAAGAAGCTTCCGGACATTCCAGCTCACGATAATAATCGATAAATCCAGGCCATAATCTCGTTGAAGATGACCATTTTGCTTCATAACGACCTCAGACCNNGAATAACAAATGCAGGTTCGTTCCTTTTGCCCCTAAACTGCTGCGGTGCCAGGAATGGGGAGTCCGTCTCGATAAGTACACGGTCCAGCCGAATTTTAGCTGCGACCTCTCGCAGTTCACCGGCGTTTTTATAAGTTAGTGGTCCGGTAAAACCTATGTAAAATCCCATCTCTACCGCCGACACGGCGGTCTTCCAAGGGCTCGAAAAGGAATGCAATACACCTTTCAGTTCACTCCACTCTTTCTTAGCCCTCTCCAAGATTTGAAGTATATCGGCGTCTGCCAGACGGTTGTGCACAATAATGGGTAAACCAAGCTCACCCGCTAATGAAACTTGAGCAGAGAAAGCCATTTTCTGTGTCGACTGAGGTGACCAATCACGATAGTAATCTAACCCAATTTCTCCAATAGCCACAACCTTTGGATGATCAACCATCAATCGAAGACGGTCAACCCATTCATCGCGCCAATCTGCAGAGGAGTTTGGATGGATCCCAATTGCCGCATAAATGGGATCAAATTTATTTGCCAGGGATAAAACTTTTTGGCAATTATCAAGGTCAATTGCCGGCACGATGATTCGGCGAACGCCAGCGGTTACTGCCCGTTCGACAACAAGCTCCCTGTCCTCGTTGAAGCGTTCAAAATCGAGGTGACAATGAGTATCTACCAGCACAGACATGGTTCTGGAGTTTAATTGTTTGACACTTTTCGCCTGCGTCTTAACCACTTCCCGATTTCCACGGCCCAGAAGACAACTGTACTCATCAACAGGCTAATGGCCAGTTCAGTGGCCGACAGCGGTTTCGTCTCANNATCCACAGGATCTGGCGGCCGATCCCCCGGCTAAGCACGCTCTCCCCCGGCCGGTAGGGCGGCCGTTCCATCGTGCCTCGCTCAGCCGGTTCTACCGCCAGGGCCAGGCCGGGCAAGCCGTCGGTCACCAGGTT
>DOXE01000022.1 GCA_003519205.1 Chloroflexota bacterium | reverse complement strand
GATCGCCAAAGCAGCGATGATGACAAGCCCCCAGGTGAGGAAAAATGTGAACCAGCCTTCTTCAATTCTTAAGCGACGCAGCACCATCTTCTACACCTCTATCGGCAGCTTACCAGCTTCTCCTAGCCAGCCACCGTTCCTATTTAATAGCAAACTCACGGGACAAACAGTAACGAGATACACTAAACTCGATCAATTCAGAAAAAGATGTTTGTCCGCCTGCTACCTATCGCCAATATATCGTATGGAAGTCGCCCTAAGAATCTTGTCTCCCCATATTACCTTGCTCTTTAAACTCGAGCTCTTTTTAACAATGACCTTTAATCAAACTCATTATAACAAATCGTATACTAGTGACAAAACGGTGACCTAACGGTGTCAATAGCAAGTTTTAGAGCCTTACTAAAATGCCACTTTGGTTCTCTATGGGCGGGTTTTAACGAAGTATAAGTAACCAACCCCGAGCAACAAGGTAAAGGCAAACCATTGAATGGCATAAACCAAGTGGGGACCGTCAGAAAGATCAACCTCGTTTTCGATGCGATAGGGTAACTGTTCGATCGTATCCCCTGTTGGGGATGCTAACACATAAATGGGCAAGAGCTTATAGGGCATCTGTTTTTGGATGGCCTCGACATCGATCCGGTACCATTCTTGTTGCTTCCCATCTACGATCGTCTCCCGGCCGTTTGACAAAGTTTGTGATAATTGTATAGTGCCGGTAACCGATTGCAGTCCTGGTTCGTCAAACTGGGCAAAATTCCCAGTCTCGACATCTGCAGTTGGAACCCATCCCCGGTCCACTAAAACGGCAACTTCTCCCCCTTCAAGCAGCATAGGGGTGACAAGATGTGCGCCCGGACGACCCTGCCAATTTTGTTGAACAAGGACGAGTTGTTCCGAGAAATCATATGTGGCTTGCACTTCAACTTTACGGTCTCGCAACCCGGCTGGATCGACCACTAAATCAGCACTGGTCAACCGCAATGGGGGGGCAGCAACCTGCTGTACATACTCGGCGTTACGGGTTTGGCGCTGCTGCAGACGGTCTAATTGCCATATCCCAAGCCGAAACAAGACCACCATGCCGACGACCACCAGTAAGGTGGTCCACCACCAACGTCGGCTGATTAATGTCCGAGGCAGATTCGAAAAAGGGATCGGCTCAGGCTTATCCTTGGTACTTACACTCTGATGATTGAAAGTTGACATAACTTTTAGGCGATTATTGCGATTCTAATCTTTCGGAAGCTCCCCGACCTCGGAGGGCGAAGAAAAGTAAGAAGACGGCTGCTAAGCCAAGTCCAACCGGGATCAAATATAACAAATTCAGACCCGAATCATCTACTATTTCTAAATCGAATGA
This sequence comes from Chloroflexota bacterium, assembly GCA_003519205.1. Lineage (GTDB taxonomy): Bacteria > Chloroflexota > Anaerolineae > Promineifilales > Promineifilaceae > UBA11865. Next base: position 8,806 of record DOXE01000022.1, on the reverse strand, counting down.
GGTGTTGCCAGTGGCGCCGTCGGTACCCGAAACCTGAATGTCAACCTGGTAGAGCCCAGGGGTCGCCGGTTCGAAGATCGCTTCGTACAGGAATTTATTTTCCGAATCCTCCGTCGTGGCCGGTTCTTCCAGAACAAGGCTCCCATCAGCAGGTATTAATTGAACGAGTACTTCGGCGTCTAAAACTGGGGAGGCATCTTCAGCCAGCACCACGGCTAGAGCGATGTGGAGCTCGTCGAGAGTGGCAGGTTCGGGAGAAGTCCAGACCGTCATTTTGTAGGGTCCAGCCGGGGCAGCCGAAAGTTGCATTTTACCGGCCGTGTGCGCCCCAACTGGATCGGTTAGCACAGCTATCAAGAAGAGGATCGACCATACGATTAGAATGGTGTTCCACCTTAAGTTGTGTCTTCCAAGAAGGAAGGGAGGTTGGCTCATTTTTTAATACCAGGTGCGGCAAGTGCTTCATCACTGGCCCAAGCCGACTGAGGCAGGGCCGGCTTCCGCTCCTCTTGCTGCAACCAACGCGAGATGAGGATCAGCGCTGCAAGGATATACATCATACTACCAGGAACCCACATGATGACACCGCCGATTTTTTGATCTTCCATCACCGACAGCCCCCAAATACGAGGCATCGCTTCATAATAAGTATAAATTGGCCCAGAGGCAAAGACGATGGCCAGTCCAGCCAGCATGTTGGGTGGTATAGCTGTTAGAACATAGGCGAACCGACCAATTGGTGAGATCGGCCGGTGGATCCGAGGTCCGGCTCCAATTACATGCCACCAAAAAAGCATAGAAACCAGGAAGAAAGATAAATGCTCTAAGTCGTGAACGAAGGGGCTTTGTAATGCCAGATTATAGGCATTGGGATCATGCCATCCCCAATATATGATTACAAAAACCAACCAGACCAGGCCCGGTCCGGTAGCCTGCCGTAAGTAATAGCGAAACCGGGATTTATGGCTTAGTATACGGTGGGTTCCCATTCGCACGTTTTTCGGCATGCCCCACAATAAAAATGGTAGTGGGTTCGCCAACAGAAGCAGGGGTGGAATGATCATCACCAACAAGATGTGTTGGACCATATGCATCGTTAGGAGCTGCCCCCCCAGAACGTCAATGGGCGACATCAAGGCGATGGCCAGAAGGAGCACCCCACCTAAATAAGCCACCGGCCGCCAGAGTGCACCAGCACGCCAACGATTTCGAATTAAGTTAGTTCGGCTTCGTTCCCGGAGACGCCACCAACCGATGGTATAAATAGTCCCGGCCAAGGCCAGGACCAAAATAACTTCCAGCCGCAGGTCCCACGATAAGAGGGTTGCGCGGAGTGTAGAATTCATTGTGTCTCGTAGGGGGCAGAGAACGGCCAGTTAAATATCACCAATATCTGACCTCTCCTATAGATGCACTGGCTGACCTATCAGGTACAGGGCTGGATAGAAAAAGACCCAGACCACGTCGACATAGTGCCAGTAAACGGCNNTCCAAGCCGACGACGCCGACAAGGAAGAGGATGCCCAAGCCTGCAGTGATGAGCAAGGAACGCATTGAGGTTTTGCGGTCGTCGGAAGAGATAGCGCTCTCAGACCAGGCCATGAAAAAGCTACTAATTAACAGCACACTGGTTGTAATCAGGCCAAGAGTCTGATCTAATGCAGGCCGCGTGTTACCCCACAGGTAAAAACGCGCAGCCAATAAGGCTCCAAACAGGAATATTTCGGAGAAGCAAAAGAGCCACAAACCAAGGCGATTGCGTTTCGTTCCTTCCTCGTAAGACTCTTCATGGGTTCTGTGCTCGTGGACGGTATCGGCAATTGCACTCATCCATGCTCCTCCTCACGCCAAAGGCGATAAATATGCATAAAAAATTGAGCGATAAGTCCTGCTTTAATCAGGGCGATGATCAATAATGGCACCGCTGGATTCGCCAGGTTGATGGCGATAATAATTTCAACCAGGGTCAATACGGCCAAAGCAATGAAGACGTAGAAATTTCGTCGGTAATCAGCTTTCTTTCTATTTTCCACGTGTTGATTCTCCTCATATTATCCAATGTTCAGGCAGTCTTATGCTATAGGCCGTCTTGTTAGTCCCCAGGTGTAGCCGGAGCAACCTGGACATAGGTCGAATCGGCCAAGCCATAGTCATACGGGTCGCCGACGACGACGGGCGGCTGATCGTAGTTCATTTCGGGCACGGGTGATGGAATCTGCCACTCCGGAGAACGCGAACCCCAGGGATTTCGAACTGCAACCTTCCCCGACCGCAGGCTAGCCACGAGGTTGTAAACCATGATTAATACTGACCAACCAATGATTAATCCGGCGATCGTGATGAGCAGTTGGGTCTGCTCGATTCCCAGGGATGGATCGTAATCGGCGATACGGCGACGCATGCCCAACAGGCCGATGCGCATCTGGCCTAGACTCATCACCCAGAAGGCAGGCGTCATCAGGTAGAAATGGAGCTTGCCGAGGGATTCGTTATACATTCGGCCGGTGGCCTTAGGAAACCAGTAGTAGAGGGCAGCGAAGAATGGGAAGACAAACCCCCCGAACATGGTGGCATGGAAGTGGCCGACAATCCAGTAACTATCATGCAAATGCATGTCCGTCGGCACCGTGGCCAGGATCGGACCAGTCAGGCCACCGATCAAAAAGACCGAGATAGCCCCTAACACAAACAGCATGGGCGTTGGGAAGATCAATTTACCCTGCCAAATCGTCCCTACCCAGCTAAAAAACTTAACCCCGGTTGGAACCGCCACCAACAAGGTGGCCATCATGAAGGGCACACGCAACGAATCATCCATGCCGGAAACAAACATATGATGTGCCCAAACCAAGAAACCTACCAGAGCAATAGCGATACTAGATAGGGCTATCCACCTGTAGCCAAAAAGCGGTTTTCGAGCGAATACAGGCAACAACTCGCTAATGATACCTAGGCCTGGCAGAACAAAGACGTAGACGACAGGGTGTGAATAGAACCAGAATAAGTGCTGGTATAAGAGTGGATCACCATCAGGTGGAGAGAAAAAGTTCAATCCAAAGGCGCGCTGGACCAAGACTAGCAAGAGAGCCACACCGACTGTCTGGGTGGCTGTCATCTGAATGAGACTGGCTGCCAAGGCACCCCAGACAAATATTGGCATTCTAAAGAGGCCCATACCTGGGGCTCGCATGGTAAATGTCGTGACCACCATGTTGATGGAACCAGCAATAGAGGAAAAACCAACGATATAGAAGCCCAATAAGAAGAATTGAACACCAATCAAGGCTGACCTTGTACTGAGGGTTGGATAGCCAACCCAGCCTGTATCCCAGCCGCCGACGACGAGACCAATGAAGAGAAGCACGGCCGCTGGAACCGCAACCCAATAACTGAAGGCATTAAGCCGTGGATAGGCCATATCTTTTGCGCCGATCATCAAGGGAACCAGGTAGTTGATCATCCCGCCAACTCCAAGCAGGATGCTGACGATCATGATGATGCCATGAGCGCTAAAAAGGGTATTGTATTGCTGGGGATTGAGGAACTGCATGCCGGGATAAACCAATTCCAGGCGAAAAATGATGGCTAAGAGTCCACCAAAGAGTAACACGATGATAGCCGTTACCGTGTACTGTATCCCGATGACCTTGTGATTATAATCAACACTAAAATAGCGGGTCCAGGCCGGCCGATGCTCGGGTGGACCGTGCCGCAAAGGGACGTCTCTACCACCAGCCAATTTCAGCCAATCTGAAAATACTCCAGCAAATAGCAAAAATAGAACAGCACCAAGCAAGCCCCCAATGAATACGGCTAGATCCGGATCGGGCTCCAAACCCTGGGCCGAACGAAGGCCGGCAACAAAAGCAAAGCCGATGCCGATACCAACGGCCATGCCGATAAGACCTCGAATCAATCCCAGGGTAAATAAAATGTAGATAAATCCCAACAATCGGGACCACAAAGTGTCAGTTTTCATGCTATTGCCCCACGAAGCTAATGTATTCGATCAACTCGGCCAATATATCAACATCGACACCAGTCTGGGCCAATTCGGCTTCCTTGTCGGCAAACTGTTGCTCAAAAGTTGCCGGCATGATGTTCTGGTAACCGGCCACAATTTGGGCACCTGGCTCGAGTATTGAACGACGTAAATAATCTTCGTCAACCGTGACGCTACCGCCACCTTCTAAGGATTCCTCTGAACCAAATATGCCTTGCCAGGTTGGCCCAGCCATACCTGTTCCATCAATGCTGTGACAGGCGATGCATCCAAAATCAGTAGCCCACTTTTCGCCGCGTTCCACCAGACTGAGATTACCAATGGATACAGATTGATCAGCCAACCATTGTTCAAATTCGGCCTGGGAGACGACACGAATATTGGAAAGCATGTTGGCATGGTCCAATCCACAAATCTCAGCGCAGCGAACTTTATACTCGCCCACCAGGTTAGGTGTAATCCTTAGAACAGTCATCTGTCCAGGTAATAGGTCCTGCTTGACCCGAAATTCAGGAACCCAGAAGGAGTGAAGGACATCGTCAGACTCCATTTCTAGCCGAATCTGCCGGTCTACTGGCAATACGAGTTCGGTCGTGAGGCCCACATCCTCGTAATCAGGATAAGAAAAGATCCATGACCATTGCCGCCCGGTCACCTTAATGGCAAGCTCGTTCGGTTCTTCGGCCGTGACAACACGCAGAACGAAAGCTGCCCAGATACCGAAACCTATCACCGTGACCAAGGGAATGATGGTCCAGATTATCTCCAAAGCCGCATTTCCATGAAAATGGGCCCCATCCTCCTCATCTCCTGGCTGTCGCCTGAAGACAACAATACTGTAAAGAATAAAAACGACGATCAGGGCAAAAAGTACAGAAATGGCAAGAAAGTGAGCATTGAACATGGTATCGATGGGACCAGCTTGTTGGCTTGCGGCCGTAGGAAGTTTATAGATGGCCGTAAGCAAATAATAGGTCACCACCGACCCAATCACCACTAACACAGCAACAATTGCCAGATGTCTTCCATTGTTCTTCATAAAGATTTACCCAGTTTTACTAAACGATTGGGGACCAGGTTTGGCGTAGTCTGTGCAGTGATGCCACACCTTGGTTTGGTCAGCCCGCAGCGGTTGTAAACTTTATCACAATGATATGCTGGCGGCAAAGGAAAACCTGGACTGATGTATAGTTTATTCTTATTTTTATTGGGATGGGATAGCCCAGGCAAAATAATTCGTAATGGATCACTACAAAGCAGCAGTAGTGGCCGGGCGAGCGGTTTCATCTCCAGGTGAGCGCAATCGGCGGAGAAGGACGACAAACAAGCCAACAACAGACAGGGTAGAACCAGCCATGGCGACGATGAGTAACTTTTGCTTTCGGCCAGAGTTGGACGAGGCTATGGTCACATTGGATGGTTCGTAGGTCTCCAACCGCCGTCGCAACCCTTCCCGGAAGGCTGGCACAGGTACTGGAATCAAAGCAACCTTGACCTCTTCGGCCAATTGAAGAAGTGAAGCCAGCTCCGTGTTGTCTCCCATCTGGTGTTTTGCTAAGATTTGAGAGCCACTTTTACCTTTGTTAAGTGCTTCTGCATGATCATTCAGCAACTCAATTAGTTCTTTTTTCTTCATCACTCACTCCGGAATCGCAACGATACCTAACGCTCCAGGTCCAAGATTGATGGCCACCGATATCCCCATATCCGTTACGAACTCCTCACTGTAATTAAGCCAGTTTCTCGCTTTCTCCTGTAGCTTATCAGCCCCATCCGGTGAGCCAGCGTGAATTACAGCCATTTTTATGGGACGGTCACTCACCTTTTCGAAAACGTAATCGACGATGTAATCTAAAGCCTTGCTATAGGTGCGTACCCGGCCGGCCTCGACGATAAGTCCATCCTTCAACTGCATGATGGGCTTTATCCTGAGCAATGAGGCCATTGTCGATTGAAGCGAACCGACTCTTCCCCCTTTTACGGCATATTCCAAGCTATCAACCAGAAATACTACGATCTGTTTCTGGCTCATCTCTCTAAGTTTAGCCAAGATGTCCTCTATGCCGGCTCCATTTTCGGCCATCCGCGCCGCTTCGATGACCATATAGCCTTGCGAGGCAGATCCACCGGCCGAATCAAATAAATAGAAGCTGCCCTCTTTTTCGAGCTCTTTAGATGCCGCTTCGGCTGAAGCAAATGTTCCGCTTAATTTCTCGCCGACCGTGATGGTAAGGATTTCTTCTTCCCCCTCGGCCAGGATATCCTTGTAGATTTCCTTGAATTGATAGGGGGTTGGTTGGGATGATTTTGGAAAGTTGTATTCACCTACGTCCTTTACTTTGGCGTAAAATTCGTCATGGTCAATCGTGATGCCAGTCAGATACTCGTCCGTGCCAAAGGTGACGTTGATGGGCACCACCTTGATATTGTATTTGCTAATAAGATTGCCCGGTAAATCCCCAGCATCATCCATGACAATCCGCATGTCAACCTCCCGTAGAAGACATCTCATCACGCAAGGACAACAGAGTACGGTGATAAAGTGACTTGATCGCCCCTTCGCTGCGGCCCATTATTTGACCGATCTCGGCGTTCGGCATTTGCTCGACGTATTTTAGAATAAGCAATTCCTGCCTAGCGGCCGGCAATCGGCGTATTGCCGACAATAAAACTTCTCGTTCCTGCTCCCGTTCCGTATTCAGTTCCGGGCCTTCAGAGTTATGTTTCTGCGAGATATTATCCAGAGGGATCATCTTGCGTTTATCATTATCGCGATACCAATTAGCTAGCATGTTGCGGGCAATCCGATAGAGCCAGGCCGAAAATGGAGCACCTCTATCTTCATACCGGCCGATATGCTGTATGGCTCGGAAGAAGATCCGCGCCGTCAGATCTTCCGCCTCCTGGCTATTTCCGGTGCGATAATAAACATAGTTATAGATTCTATCGACGTACAATTCATACAGCTGGCCAAAAGCCTCTCGATCATGCTTAGCCTGCTCAATCAGAGCACGTTCATTTTCATCGGTTTTTTCCATACCAGAACACGGCCGGGCTCAGGGGAGAAAAGTTCCTGAATTCAACCGATAAACATTGGGCGGATCTGCGCTGTTCGCTTGGGGAAACATTTTTGTCAACAAAGTACATTAAACCAGAGCGTCGTAGCCCTGACTATCGTCTCTTGACTGCCCATTCTGGCTAGGTTATTCTCGAGCTCGTATGATGAATTCAAATAGCAATATCTCGCCTCCTGGCCAACGATTGCCATATGGTATTAGTTGTGTTGGGGCGCTCTTACTGGTTATTCTGATATTGGCTGTCCTAGGTGTTGGGTTGGGATTCGCATCAATTGGAGGAAATAACCAGGCTACCAAGACGGCTGATACTCAACATATCAAGACCACAGAAACGTTAGAGGCTTTGATAAGGGTATCACCAACTGCTTTGCCGTTCGACGAAGCCTTAGTTGTGCCAAATGCAACGCCATCCCAATCTCCTGAAATCCTAATAACGGCTACGTACTCACACTTGACCCCTCCGGCGGATGACTTGCCCAACCAGTCGACTCTCAGGAGCGAACATAAACCTGATGAGGTTGAACAACCAGCGCCATTCCCGCTGCCCACGCCTGATGAAACTTATAGTTTGACGCAAAAGGTTCCGATCCTGATGTACCATTACATCAGCCAGCCGCCGGAAGATGCCGACAAATATAGACGTGATCTGTCAGTTTCGCCCAACGATTTTAAAGCTCAAATGCAATTTTTGATAGGCAATGGTTACGAAACCATTGATCTCTATGATCTCTCTCTTGCTATCGCCGGAAAAAACGAATTGCCGCCCAAACCGGTGATCATCACCCTGGACGACGGTTATAGAGACAACTATGAGAATGCCTTCCCGATATTGCAGGAATTGGATCTGAAAGCCACTTTTTTCATCGTGACAGAATTCGTCGATCTGGCGGATCCAAAATACATGGATTGGAGGATGATTGAGGAAATGGCCGCTGCTGGAATGCGAATTGAACCTCATAGTAAGACCCACCCCGACTTGACGGAACATGATCGGGATTTCATTATTTGGGAAGTGTTGGGATCGGCCGAAACGTTAGAAGCCCATACAAAATACCGACCGCGTTATTTCGCCTATCCTGGCGGCTGGTACAACGACGAGATCCAACAGATAGTGGCTGATCTTGATTTCTGGGGCGCGGTTACAACGGCCTACGGACTCTCGCACGGCTTTGACGATCGCTTCGAGTGGACCCGGATTCGCATTCGTGACACGACAGCAATCGCCGAATTAGCCGACATGATAGAATAGTAAGTCCATAAAAATTTTTACAAGATTAACAGGACTGACAGGAATAAATCCNNATGGACAAAATCATCATTAAAAACCTTTTAGTGCGGGGCATTATCGGTATAAATGATGATGAAAGAGTCAACAAGCAGGACATTCTCATCAACATCGTGATGTTTGCCGACACCCGCCCGGCAGCGGAAAGTGATAGTATCGACGATGCCGTCAATTATCGGACAATTACCAAACACATCATCCGCCATGTGGAGGGATCTTCGGATTTCCTGGTCGAAAAATTGGTGAGTGATATTGCCCGCATCATCCTAACCGAATATGGCGTAGAGCGAGTGCAAGTGCGGGTTGAGAAACCCGGTGCCCTTCGCTTTGCAGAATCGGTTGGTGTAGAAATCGAGCGGAGAAAATCCGATTATCAATCATGAACCGGGTTTTCATCTTACTTGGCTCAAATATAAACAAGGAAAAGAATTTGCCGGCGGC
>DOXE01000174.1 GCA_003519205.1 Chloroflexota bacterium | reverse complement strand
GGGCTTGTCATTATCGCTGCTTTGGCGATCCTTAATGCTGAACTCATCGGGGGCTTGGAAGTCATACCTTTTATTTCCACCCTGGCCATTCTGACCGGCCTAATGCTGGCCAAGAGCCGGTTTTCGAGTCGAAAGGCACACCTCCTGGCCCTCATTTATGGCTTATTCCTGGTAACTTATTTGATCGGCCGTTCATTGCCCGAGAGTTTGACCTGGCAGGAACGGATCTTCGATTTATTTGACCGCCAATTTATCTGGCTAGGCAAGGCCATATCTCAAGGATCCAGCCGGGATGGGCTTATTTTCGTCATCCACACCAGTGCCGTTTTCTGGCTTTTAGGGTATACAGCCGCCTGGTACACTTTTCGATATCCAAAGTTGTGGCGTGTCGTATTACCTAGCGGCTTGGTCCTGCTTAGCGTCATTTATTACTATTATGGTCCCAAACCACTGGTGGGTTTCCTGGCTCTCTATACGTTGGTGGCCCTGGTATATATCGCCCGTACACATCTGGTAGATAAGGAACGAGGTTGGCGCTCGGCTTCAGTTCGTTATGAAAAAAACATTCGTTTGAGTTTCTTACAAGCCAGTATTTTGGCCGCTCTCCTGGCACTCGGCGTGGCCTGGGGATTACCATCCGCTCAAGCCAGTTCGGCCGTAAGTGATGCCCTTGGCAAAACCGGCTTTAGCGATACCTGGCGTGGTTTTCAGGATAATTGGACCCGGCTTTTTGCTTCACTTCGATCTTATGGCACCACGACGAGCGATCCATTTAGGGACTCTATCCCGCTCGGTGGACCGCGTACGGTCAGCAATTCCCTGGTGATGGATGTCTATGTAGAGGACCGGTTGCCTTTCGTCTATTGGCAAGCTGTGGCCTATGACACCTATCAGAATGGGGGTTGGTCAATCACCTCTGATACAGACACGATATTACGCCTGCCAGACGACGATCAATTAGAATTACCCGATTATGCCATGCGAAATTACGTCAACCAGTTTTTCGTCAATTTTGTGCCTAATTCGGGAACCATTTATGGGGCACCTGAGCCATTTAGCTCCGATCGCCAGATATTCGTTAACCGGAGCCTGGACGACGACGGCAAAGCCCTCATACACTCAGTTCAGTCGCGCTATGTCATGCGCCAGGGCGAAAAGTATGAAGTGACATCTAATTACAGCATCGCCGATGCCACTACCTTACGCCAAGCATCCTCCAATTATCCCAATTGGGTCACAGAGAAATATCTACAAGTACCCGAGGAAATCACGCCAGAGACCAGGGCCCTAGCTCTTAATTTGACTGAAGGTCTCGACAATTCCTTCGATAAAGCCATTGGTGTCCGTAACTATTTGCGCCAGAACATCGCCTATAATGACCAGATCCAAGCTCCTCCGGACGGCGTTGATCCTGTTCATTACATCCTTTTCGACCAACAAGAGGCTTATTGCAACTACTATGCCTCGGCAATGATCATGATGTTACGATCGGTCGGGGTTCCTGCCCGTTTCGTGGCCGGTTATACACAGGGAGAATGGGATGAAGAGACGAGTTCTTACCGGGTACGGGCCAGCAATGCTCACGCCTGGACGGAGGTTTTCTTCCCTGGCTATGGTTGGGTGCCCTTTGAGGCTACCGCATCCATCCCGGCTGGTGACCGACCAGAAACATTTGGCAATCCCGGCGACGCCTTTGGCAACGAGGGCTTACTCGACGACACCGAGCGCCTGCCTGAAGGTGTAGATATAAATCCAAACCTGGAAGACGTCGAAAGCCTCCAGGATTTGCTTGCCGAACGAGGGGAGTTGAACCCGGATGTAACTGTCCAGAATAGAAACAGATTGCTCTGGCAGGCTGGAATCGGCTTTGTAATCATGATCGTGGCCATTGTTGGTGCCTTTTTTGCTAATCGGGCGAATCAACGAGTTGAGGCTAGCGTCAAAAGGAGTTATGGTCGGCTGGGCAATTGGGCGCCCTGGTTGGGCGTTTTGATCCAACCTGCCCACACCCCATATGAAAGAGCGCATATGTTAGGTTCAGAGGTTCCTGAAGGGAGGGAGCAGCTACTCAATCTAACTCACCAATACGTCCGCCAACTTTTCAGCCCGGCCCGTTCAGTCGAGGCCGATTTTGACCCGCGTGTGGAGTGGAAATCGCTTCGGCCACATATGATCCGTCACACAATCGGCTATCAACTCCAGCGCTTGCGCAACTTCCGCCCAGGCAAGGCGGACGGGAATTCCAAATAAGCAACAAACAACCACCTTGGAACAGCCGTTCCTTCGTCCGTTGCCCTTTTTCGCACTCTGTGCCATACTTCCCTAGAATGGTTGTTCTATTTTTGGCTGGTTTGGGAATAAGGCACAAATTTTGAGTGAATCCAAGACCACGTTAGCACGACAAGAATTGGAAAAATTGCACCAATCGTTGGTAGCCATGGCCGAAACCGTCGATCAGCAGCACCGGGCCATCGTCAACGCCAACCAGGGTGATATGGTGCAATCGTACAACGTCTTATTGCGATTGTTAACACAAGCGAAATTGAACATAGATTCTCTGGCGCGAGGTTTAGAGTCTCAAGAAAAAGAACGACGACAACTTAGAGCGCTACAAGAAGTTGGTGCCGTCATAAACTCCTCGCTGGAACAAACAGAAGTCCTTAATGCGGTGATGGACACTATCATCCAGCTTACCGGTGCCGAACGTGGTTTCATGATGCTGGTCGATGAAGACATCGGTGAATTTCAGGTGGAGGTTGCCCGAAATATCAATCGTGAAACGCTGGAGGGCTCTTCGTTCGAGATAAGTTTGAGCATCGTCAATAGTGTGGCTAAATCAGGTGATCCAGTCGTAACGACTAATGCCCAGGCTGATCCCCGTTTTGCCGGCCAAGAAAGTATTATCAGCTATAATTTGCGCTCCATCCTCTGCGTACCATTGAAGATCAAAGACAACATTATTGGTGTGATCTACGCCGATAATCGCATCGTCTCTGGTATTTTCGTCGATGCCGATCGCGATTTGTTGGCCGCTTTTGCTAATCAGGCAGCTGTGGCGATCGAAAACGCTCGTTTGTTCCGCCAAATACGCGAACAATTGGCCGATATCACCGAGATGAAGAACCTACAAGATGATGTATTCGAGTCCATCGCCAGTGGCGTGATAACCATTGACCTGGCCGATCGAATTTCTCTCTACAACCGGGCCGCCGAACAGATCTTGGGCGTACCGGTTCAGAAGGTTCTTGATCATGATTACCGGACCCTCCTTCAGGTACCCATGGGCAGGGTGGTAGAATCAGTCATTGAGCGCATCCAGGAAGTTGGTGGTAATCACCATATGGAGCTCGATGCTAACGTGCGCGGCCGGTCTGGACGAACCGCCTTGAACCTGACATTTTCTCCCTTGCGGGATATGCAACAACAGACCCAAGGCGTGGCCCTGGTTCTAGACGATGTATCTGAAAAGAAGCGGTTGGAGAGCATTCGCCGGTATTTGCCACCAGCCCTGGTCGATCGGGTGCGTGATGTGGACACAGCCCAATTGCCGCAACGGCGCATCATTTCTGTCGTCTTTGCCGATATCCGTGGCTTCACGACGGTGAGCGAGAAGTGGGAGCCGGAATTCCTCATCAGTGTTCTGAACGAACACTTAACTGTTGCTGCAGCAGCCATTAACCTGCAAGAGGGGCTGATTGACAAATATGATGGGGATACGGTCATGGCCCTGTATAATACGCCCTTAAATCCCCAGGAAAATCATGCTGAAAGGGCGGTGCGTACTACCCTGGCTATGCGGCAGGATCTGCTTGCATACCACGAGAGTATCCCCGAATACCAACGGCTCTATTTTGGAGTGGGGGTTCATACGGGTGAAGCCGTAGTTGGTAACGTCGGTAGCCCACTAAGGAAAGATTATTCGGCCGTAGGCGACGCCGTTAACCTCTCAGATCGGTTACAAAACCTGGCAGACGGAGGGGAAATCATCATTAGCGAGGATACTTATCAACTGGTGAAAGATTGGGTAGATGTCACCCAACTTCAACCTGTCCAGGTAAAAGGCCGCCAGGCCGAGGTGCAAATCTATCTCCTAAATGATTTGGGCTGATCGCCGCCCAAAGCAACCTGGATCAACTACTCTACCCTTTTTTATGCCTGGAATTACAATCACCGAGTTTGAGGGGATCGAAAGGTGATTTGCGGTTTATTAAGCTAGCCCTTCCATTTTTTTGTCGCGAACGGCAATAAAGGCATCTAGGATCTCCTTTTTTGCCGTGCCATCGGCGCGAACGATCCCCGCGTTATGCATGTTATCTGACCAGGCAAACCAAATGACCACCGGTACATGGTCGGCGTGTTTTTGGGCGATGGTTTTGATTAGATCCTCCATAAATTGGGCCACGATAGGTTGGGTTTCCTCAGGTAAAGGTTTCTCCCCGCCGACGATGCCAATCTCGGTGATCCATAAAGGTTTATCTGGTATCTGTTTGGCGAAGCCTGCTAGCTCCGCACTCAGTGAACCATAACCCCAATCCTTAAACGGGCGCTTGACAGGCCAGCGTCCATAGGGATGGATACCAATGGCATCTACCGGTAATTCACCCCCCAGAGCTCGCTTTACTTGCTTGACATAATCTCCTGATTTTTTATGGTCGGTCGATAACCCTCCAAAGACGATCTTCGACTCCGGCGAGACCTGGCGAATTGCGCTAGCCGTTCGCCAGAGAAGGGGTGCAAAGTGCTTAGGAGGTATGTAAACAGAGACCCAGGGAGTTTCCTTGTTATCTCCTTCATTCCAAATCTCAAAGGCGACCTTTTCACCCAATCGAGCATAATGGGCAGCGATTTCGCTAGCGGCCGAGGCGAACTGGCTAGCGTATTCCGTCCAATCACCCCGCCCTTTCCAGGGAGCGTTTTTGCCAGTTACCGTCTGTTGGTTGAGGACGAAGAGCGTTCCGATGCCCTTCCTAGCATAGTTTTTTACGATTGGATCGTATTCGGCGAAGCTATCGGCTATTGATCGACTCTTATCGTCGACTTTAAAAGGGTAGCGGACCCAATCTAATCCTGTTAACACGCCAACGTTTGTTGGATTGCTAAAGGGAGCGTCAGGGCTGATGTTCATACCGAATTGCAGACGATCTTTAACCGGTGATGTAGCCAGGCCTTTATCGTCATCACCCTCTTCCTCGGCGACGATCACGGCCTCAACCCAATACTGGTCCCCGAAGGCTTTGCCGTTATCGGCCGCCATTTGAAAAACGTGCTTATATTGGCCAGGCCTCTTTGGTGCTCTGAAGATAAGGGTGATATCCAATTCTTCGCCTGGTGAAACTTGGCGGCGTCCGGTAGCCTCAAATAGAGGGATGCGTTTTCTAACCATCAGACCCTGGGCGTAGTTTAAAAGGTGGTATCCCAGTTTCCAGGTTGTTGTCCCGTTATTGCGGATATGCCAGGTACTGGTGAAAGATCTATCTACCAGAACCGCGTTAAGATCGACTGAGCTCTGGAAATGAATAAATTGGGAATCATTTTTGCTCATGCGAACCTCTGAATCGATTTATTAACCAACTCAAGTGTTTTTGCATCTATCGCCACGGCCGATCTTATAGCCTGCATAGCCCGATTGTCAAAAATATACCGTTATGATTCCCATCCAGTTGTCATGGAAAAGTTTCCGGTGGTGTTAAGTAGGAGGGAGGTATTTTCACTATAGATGTTGGCTCTGATAATAAAGGTATGGCGAAGATTGAAACGTGCGTGCGATTCACAGTCCCAATAAAATATTGGTAAATGAACCAGCAGAATTGAGAAAACCATCCATGCCAGATAATTCCATGCCCATCATTATCGTCGAGGACGTTCACAAATCCTACTTGATGGGAAAAGAAGCCGTACCCGCATTGAGAGGTGTTTCGTTAGAGATCCGTCCTGGGGAGTTCGTTTGTTTGATGGGTCCGAGTGGATCGGGTAAGACGACGTTGCTTAATATCATTGGTGGCTTGGATGAAGCCGGTCGAGGACACGTCATTGTCGATAATGAGAATTTGGTGGCCATGTCTGAAGACAAGCTAGCTACCCTTCGGTTACGCAAAATGGGCTTTATCTTCCAGAGTTACAATCTGTTAGCCAACTTCACAGCCCAAGAAAATGTGGAATCGCCCATGGTGCTGGCCAAGATCGGCCGTAAGGAACGCCGAGAACGAGCAAGGAAGTTGCTGGAAAAAGTGGGTTTAGGTGATCGCACCCATCATTACCCCAGTGAACTCTCTGGAGGTCAACAACAGCGGGTCGCCATTGCCCGTGCACTGGCCAATAATCCGGCCATTCTCATCGCCGATGAAATGACCGGCGACCTCGATTCAGAGACAGGTTTCGCCATAATGGAATTAGCTACCCAACTCAACCAGGACGGTATGACGATCATTTATGTGACCCACGACCCCAGAATGGCCGAATTCGGAAAACGGCTGATCCTTTTACGCGATGGCAAGATAGTAGACGAATAAATTTAAACGGTTCGATAGTAGGAGGCGATCTGTCGAAGCTAGCTCAACTTCCATGATTCTCAAGTATATTTTCAAGAACTTCTCTCGCCGTAAAGTACGCACCGTGCTCATGATCTTATCCTTGCTGGTGAGTACCGGTTTGATTGTGACGATGAGTGCAACCGTAGAGACGGTGAGACGCTCGAATGTGGATTTAATTGCCAGTGCGGTTGGCCGATATGATCTCTCAATAACTAAACGGGATACTAGTTCCGATCCCTTTATTTCAGTCTCCGAGGTTGCCCAAGAGGTACTGGCATCCGACGAACGTATTACAGCCGTCTATCCACGATTTGAAGCCGTTGTCGAACTCACCGCGAAAGGCCATAGCGGGCGTGGTATCCTTCTTGCCCTTGATCCAGAAAGAGACGATATCGGTTTCATCGACGTGGTAAGCGGAACCTATAAGTTGGGTAATGGGCAAGTTGCCCTCCTAGAAAACGCATCATTTACCTACGACCTGGACCTTGGAGACACCATTGATGTCTCATACAGCTTTCCCCTCCCCCGGGAAAAAGGCCAACCCAATGCCGCTGGAGCAAGTGAAAGGCGCTCGACCCGCAGTTTCTCTATAGCTGCCATCGTGCGGCAAGATGGCGTCACTGGCATCAACACCGGGGATGGGCTTATTGTCCACATGGAAGATGTCCAGGAATGGCTCGATCTGCCCGGCCGTTCTGGCACTCTCATCGCGACTGTAGATCCGGCGGTGTACGAAACCAATAACGCCGAGGCGGCAGCATTGCGAATTCGTGACGTGGTGACAGCTGTAAAGGTCCGCTTAGGAGACGAGTACGAATACCGCCTGGATAAAGCATCCGCACTAAATGAAGCGGCTCAGGCATTTCTGGTCTTGCAAGCGCTCATCAACACCTATGGCTTAATGGCTTTGGGCGTCGTCGGTCTTTTGGTTCATACCCTGGTGATGACCAATGTTCAGGAACAACGCCGGGATATGGCCATCCTGCGCATTCTTGGGAGTCAGCGCAACTACCTGTTTGCGTTGGTCATCGCCGAGGTCATCACGATTGGTCTAATAGGCGTCAGCCTGGGAGCTGGTGCCGGACAACTGATCACCCACTACATCGTGGTGCCTCTCATCGAACGGCAAATGGCCATGGAAGGCATTGTCTCTCCTCTTACGCCTCGGGTCTCGATATCTTCCCTGCTGCCGGTGGTCATTGCCGCTTTTGCCGTATTGATTTTGAGCAGTCTCAAACCGGCCCGAGAAGCAGCCAATACCAAGGTTATGCACGCGATCAATCCCGGCGTCGCCGATAATATCCAGATTGAAGATTTGGCTCGATTACGAGAGCGCCGGCCTGATTTCAAGCTGTTTCTGGGCGGGCTGGTGTTAATGTTCATCTTTGCCCTCATCGCCGGTTTCCAAATCGTCGAAACATTTGGTGGACCGGCCTTGGAAGTGACATTCATTCTCTTAGCCTTAGGATTAATGGTATTGGGGCTGGGATTGATTTTTTATATCGCCACAGTCCCCTTTGAAAAACTGGTCTTGTTTCTGATTGGGCTTGTCGTGCCCCGACTCACCTACTTCGCCAAGCGAAATGTTGGACGCGGGCAGACGCGAAACACCCTGATCTCGTTACTAGTTTTGTTTAGCGCCGTATTGCCCAGCTTCCTGGCGACTACTTTAGCACTGGAACAAGCCAACCTTGAGGCTAATGCCCGCCACAACATGGGTGCGCCGGCCGACATTCGAGTTTTTGGTTTCTGGGCCACCCCAGAAGAGGCGGAACAGTATTACCTTAAACCCGATTTTCGTACCCGGCAGTTGGCCAGCATTCAGGGTGTAGATCAATCAGTTGGACTAACTTATGGATATAGTACGGATGTATCGGATCCGGTAGGCTTCCGCACGGCGAGTGTCATGGCTTATGGCGTCGATGGGTATCTTAATGAGGTGCTGTTTACGGATCTAATAGAGTTTGCGGCCGGCGGACCGGAAGCGTTGGACAGTATACAGGGCGATCTAGATGCCATCATCATCAGCAAAGGGCTAGCAGATCATTTAGCTGTCTCTCTCGGTGACAAACTATTGGTAAGCGGTGAAGGTACAGACCATATAGCTGAGTATCAAATCATCGCCGTCGCCCGCACAATTCCCGGCATTCGCGGGATCGGCCGTAGCCGGGTAACAGCTCAGTCTAATAGTGACGTATTGATGTCATTTGATAGTTTTCGATCGCTTATCACACCCCTCAACCAACCATTACCACCGCAAGATAAACCGATTCTATCCAGGATTATGATGTCCCTTTTACCTGGCGCAGTTGCAAGAGATGTAGCCGATGAGATAGGCAAACGATTTAGCCAGGACTACAGCTTAAATACGCGCTTCATGGAAGTTATACTGGAGAATAACGAGCGAGGACAGGCCTCTCAGCGAATTTTTTTATTGGCTCTAACCACGATTGCTTTTACCACGGCCGTTTTTGGCGTTTTTGCCGTCATCTACGTGACGATCTACTCTCGCCGCATCGAGATTGGGATGATGAAAGCCATGGGGATGAAACGGCGCCAACTAACCGGGATGCTCAATATCGAATCGATTACCATGACCTTAGGCGCGGCCTTGGCCGGTATCACGGCCGGGGCGATGATGGGATATATAGCTTTTTATGGAGAGAGAGCTCTATCCCAGCGGCCGACGATATTTGCAGTGGATACCACTGTGATCCCCTTTATCGTGATCATGATCGTGTTGGCCAGCATGATCAGCGCCACATTTTCCGCCCGTCGCATTGTCAGCAAACGGGCTGTCGAGATCTTGCGGATGGAATAATATGATTCAAAAGCGACTCCTTATCCTCATCGTATTCCTATATTTACTGGCCGGCTGCGATCAAGCATCAACCGGATCAACTGATACCGTTGATCCAGAATCTGGAGAGGAGGATGTCGCCAGTGGCGCAGCAACAGCGACCCCACTAGCTACACGGATTAGCACAGGCGGCACGACGATTGTGGCAGATGGGCAACTGGTTGCGGTTAATCCATCGCTGCCGCTCAGTTTTGAGTCTGGAGGGCGATTACTGGCCATACATGTCAAAGCCGGCGATCAGGTTTCTGCTGGCGACTTGATCGCCACCCTGGAGGATAGGTTATCACGCGAGGCCGTGACCAACGCGGAACTGGCTGTGGCTCAGGCTGAGAATGGTTTAGCCCAATCTCAGCTTGCGCTAGATGATCTGTTAACATGGCAGCCGGACGAATTAACAGTATCTTTAGCCGAAGCCAATCTGGCGGCAGCAGAAGCCAACTACGAAAAAGCTCTTTCTCAGGACGCTGTTGCTGGTAATAACTTAACATCCGCTCGTGTGAATCTAGAACAGGCCGAACGTTCCCTGGTAGATGCCCAGGAAGCTTATGATATCGCCTGGCAGGAGGCTCGTGATTGGGAGCTTAACTATAATG
>DOXE01000489.1 GCA_003519205.1 Chloroflexota bacterium | reverse complement strand
AATCTGGCCTTGACGCGGGCCAGTCATATTGCAGCCGCCCAAAAGGCCAATTGCGTCTTGGTTTTGCCTTCGGATCTGCCATTGTTAACTGTTGAAGACGTCGAGATGATGGTCGACGTAGCCAGCCCAGCCGTTCGTGATGGAAAAAGTGGCTACCACTTTGCCGGCCGTTATATGGTCATCTGCACCGATCAAAGTGCCGAAGGCACCAACGCATTGCTCATTTGCCCACCCACAGGGTTCTCGTTTCAATACGGACCGGATAGCTTTCGCCAACACCTGGCCGAAGCCGAGCGCCTGGGAATGTCCAAACGAATCGTATACGCCGCGGGCATCGAGTTTGATATCGATACGGAAGAGGACTGGAAAGCATACCAAGCATTGCAACCCCAATCAATCCTTACTAATTAGGTCGCATTTCCAAATGGCTTTGGAAGTGCCAGCACCCTGTCGCTCNNCAACGGGAACCAAATTGGCAAAATGCTTTACCCGGCGTGACGAATGAGACGCAATCCAACTGACAAAAATCACTAGGTTTCAGTTCGGCTTGCATTACTCTAGTGATGGATGCAGCGACGCTTAATTTTCCTCCCAATTAGCTTGACAAAGTGTATACGTTAAGTATAATTTGCGTATACGTTCTGTATACAGCTTGTGTTGTTGCTGTTCCTTCACCAGCCAGGGTCAGATGGAAAAGTTAGAGCGTTATCTTGCCGGCCAACCCGACAAACTTGCCCTAAACCCCACATTGCTCCGTCGGGAGATCGCCTATGAGCGCCTGAAAGACGCTCTACAACATGCCGATCTGGAGCCTGGCCAACCTCTGTCGGAAACGCGATTATCCACTGCACTGGGGATCAGCCGAACCCCAGTTCGAGAAGCGCTACATCAATTGGCCCAAGAAGGGCTTGTCCAGGTGATTCCCGGCCGGGCGGTCACTGTCGCGGCACCCTCTGTTCGATCCATTATGGATGTTGTACATATGCGCTTATTACTCGAGCCGGAGTTGGTTCGATTGGCGACGGATGCCGCCACTGAAACCGAAGTTGAGGCATTAGTGGATACGATTGAAAGGATGGAGATCGCTTGCGCCACGGGCGACCACTTGGCCTGGTCCAAAGCTGATACAATTTTCCACGAGATACTGGGAGAGGCATGTCCGAACGAGCTATTGGGAGAAATTGTCGTACAGATGCGTAATCGAGCTCACCATTTAGCAAATATCGATTCCCAAACAAATCCTACGAGATTATCAGCCTGCACGGCCGAACATCGCGAAATCGTCGACCATGTTATGATGCGTGATGGCGAAGGCGCGGCCGAGGCTGTGCGGCAGCACATAGGTAAATTACGCGAGAGTCTTTTTAATCGTTTGAGTTATGGTTGACTTTTAACGGTTTCTTAAACCCTGAAAGGAGGTGATGCCGGCAAAATAGATCGCTGAAATAAGTCGTAATGAAGAATTTACCCTTTATAAAAGTTCTTTCAGAAGAGAGGAATAAGAAGGAGATTTACAAATGTCAAAGAAATTACTCTTATCGTTTTTGCTGATTTTAGCCTTAGCCTTGGTTGCCTGTGGAGGAGCAGAACCGGCCACCGAAGAACCAGCCGCCGAAGAGCCAGCCGTCGAAGANNGAAGAACCGGCCGAAGAAATGGCGGCTGTCGATGAGCTCACTATCCTCTGGGCCCAGTGGGACCCGGCCGATTACCTGCAGGAAATCGGCAATATGTACGAGGCCGAGACCGGTATCAAGGTCACCGTCGTGCAAGAACCCTGGGAATCCTTTTTGACCCTGTTCAACAGCGAAATGGCTGCCCAGGGAACCTCATACGACATGGTCGTGGGCGACAGCCAGTGGCTGGGCGCCAATGCCACCCGGGGAAACTACATTGAACTGACTGACTTCATGAACGAGAACAATCTGACGGACTCGGTCACGCCGGCGACGCTGCAATACTATGGCGAATACGAGCCCGGATCGGGCACCTACTGGGCCTATCCCACTGAGGGCGACGCCAATGGCTGGGCATACCGCAAGGATCTCTTCGAAGATCCCGAAGAGATGGCAGCCTTTGAGGCCGAATATGGTTATCCCCTGGCCCCACCAGAGACGATGGAGCAGTTGATGGACATCGCCAAGTTTTTCACCCGTCCCGATGAAGGCCTTTACGGCGCGGCCATCTATACCCAGACAAATTATGATGCTCTGGTGATGGGCTTCCAAAACATGCTCTTCTCCTTCGGTGCCGATTGGTCGGATGAGAACTTCAATCCTGAGGGTGTCATCAACAGCCCCGAAGCAGTTGCTGCTCTAGAATTCTACGGAGAACTCTACGCATGCTGCCAGCCGCCGGGCATGAGCAACGCCTTCTTTGCCGAAGTGAACGACGCCATGATCAGCGGCCAGGCAGCCATGGGCATGAACTACTATGCTTTCTTCCCGGCACTGTCCAATCCGGAAGTCAATCCATACGCTGACGTCACTGGCTACTTCATAAACCCGGCCGGTCCGGGCGGTGAGCAGTTCGCGGCCCTTGGCGGCCAGGGCATCAGCGTCATCAGCCACATCGACGA
>DOXE01000351.1 GCA_003519205.1 Chloroflexota bacterium | reverse complement strand
AAAACAGGTAGGCCTCTTCTAGAATTTCAAGAAGGGGTTATTTTTTTAAGGCGGTTCTTCGATCTGGATATCAAAACGAAGAACCGTTTTTTATTGGAATCTGGTAACTGAGATCCTGTCGTAGAGTTCGTAGCAGTTTGAGTTTACCAACAGTTGCCACCAGTGATATTAGAGAGGTTGAGATGATAGGCATAACCGATCCATTCACTTCCATGACTGTAGCAGAGTTTGGGCAACGTGTGCCCGGCCAATCAACAGAGGCGGTGCATGGATATATGGGCATGCGTAGATCGCAGCCGCATCATGCGCTGGTGACACCGCTGGTTCAAACTGCCACTTATACATTTTCCGACACGGCCGATTTATGTGCCTTCATGGAAGCTAAGATGTGGGGCACTGACCCAGATATGGCTGAACGAGGTGAGTACGGCCGGTATGGGAACCCGACCGTCCGCTCCGTGGAGAAGCGATTGGCGGCTCTCGAAAATGGTGGCGATGCGCTGCTCTTCCCAACTGGTATGGCAGCAGTTACCAATGTGCTCCTTTCGATGCTTTCGGCCGGTAGCCACATCATCTTTACCGACGATTGTTACCGAAAAACACGACAATTTTGCCAGACTTTTTTACAAAGGCTGGGGATCGAGAGCACTCAAGTCCCTATGGGTGATTATGAGGCCTTGGAAGCGGCCATTCAGCCAAACACCCGTATCATCATCAGTGAAAGCCCGACCAATCCCTACCTGAGGGTCGTGGACTTGAATCGTTTGGTAGAGATCGCTCGCCGCTATCGAATTAAAACCATCATCGATGCCACCTTTGCCACGCCGGTGAACCAACGACCACTTGATTACGGGGTCGACCTAGTTATACACAGTGCCACCAAGTATCTGAGTGGGCATAACGACATCATGGCTGGGGTTGTCGTCGGCCAGGCAGGATTGATTCACGCCTTAAGACAGAGTCAGGGAGTTTTAGGTGGGGTATTAGATCCTCATGCCGCATACCTGTTAGAGCGTGGTCTTAAAACCCTGGCGCTACGAGTCGAACAGCAAAATCGTTCTGCCAATACAGTTGCTCAATACCTGGATCAACATCCGAAGATCCGGCGGGTCTGGTATCCTGGTCTGGCACATCATCCGGATTATGAAGTTGCCCTAAACCAGATGAAGGGATTTGGGGGAGTTGTCAGTTTTGAAATAGCCCCGCTTGAGGGTGAAGAGCCATTGGCTACAACTTCGCGATTTATTGATGCAATGACCATCCCTTATATCGCCCCCAGCCTTGGTGGTGTTGAGAGCTTGATTGAGCAACCGGCGCTCATGTCATATTATGAATTCTCTTCTGAAGAACGCCTGGAAATAGGCATTACCGATAACCTGGTGCGCTTTTCAATTGGCATCGAAGATACGGCTGATATACTAGCCGATCTAGACCAGGCCCTTGCCCAGGTATAGATCCGATTAAAAAAAATCAGAGAAGGAATAAGACATGACCCTGGTAATGAAGTTTGGTGGGACTTCGGTTGGCAGTGCCAAAGCCATTCAACGAACAGCAAACATCATCTTGAATAACCGGAGTGAATGGCCTCAACAGGTAATCATCGCCTCGGCTATGAGTGGGGTGACAGACCTGTTGTTTGAGGGTGCAACTTCGGCCGCGTCTGGCGATGCCGTAACTTACAGGGAAGTAGCGAAGAAGTTACGCCAGAAGCATTTCCAGGTGATTTCTGAGTTGCTGCCAACTGGGGATGAAGGGCAACAATTAACAGCACAATTGGATAAATTTATTGAACGATATGAGTCTCTTTGTAAAGCTGTCCTGGTACTCGGCGAATTGACACCACGTGCCCTCGATGCCATGACCTCCATTGGTGAAAGGATGAGTGTCAGGTTAATCGCCTCATACTTAAGACATCGAGGTCAGTCAGCCCAGGCCATCGACGCTACGGAATTGATCGTCACTGATGACACCTTTCAGGGAGCCGTTCCCTTAATGGATAATACAACTGTCTGTTCTGAAGCCAGGTTACGACCACTGCTTGAGGAGGGGGTGGTGACAGTAGTCACTGGATTCATCGGGGCTAACGAAAAGGGTGTCGTGACAACTTTGGGCCGGGGTGGTTCCGACTACAGTGCAGCAATCCTGGGTCAAGCCTTACACGCTGACGAAGTTTGGATCTGGACAGATGTTGACGGCGTGATGACAGCCGATCCCCGACTGGTGCCGGAGGCGCAAACGATATCAACTCTTTCATATCGTGAAGTGGCTGAACTGGCCTTCTATGGTGCCAAAGTCTTGCACCCAAAAACCATCAGGCCGGTCGTTGAAAACAACATACCATTATGGATTAAGAACACCTTTCATCCGGAAAAATCCGGTACTGAAATCGTACAAGAGAGGAGTGAGAGTAATGGCGATATTAAAGCCGTAACAGCAATTCGAAATCTGAGTCTGGTGGTCGTCGAAGGCAAAGGAATGCTGGGAGTCCCGGGCATCGCTGCCCGAACCTTTGGAGCGGTAGCCCGTTCGAATATTAGTGTCTTGCTTATCTCGCAGGCTTCTTCTGAACAATCTATTTGTTTTGCGGTACCTGCTCAGGCGACGAAAGATATAGTATCTGGCCTAGAACTCGAGTTTCGCCGCGAGTTGATGTGCCGTGATATCGACCGAATTACTGCTCAAGAACGGGTAGCCATTGTGACAGTGGTTGGAGCCGGGATGCGAGGAACGCCTGGTATAGCTGGGCGCCTTTTCAGTGCTTTAGGCGACCGCCAAGTAAATATCATCGCCATCGCTCAGGGCTCTTCCGAGTGTAGCATCAGTATGGTGGTTGATAATCTGGACACGGCCGAGGCTGAAAAGGCCATTCATGCCTTAATCATTAGTTCTTAATCCTAATTCGACAATTTCAAATCAATGGTCCATGTTAATGAATTTACAACATGAACTGGCTTGTNNGCACGAATGATTATGCCGCTCTTCCTCTCGCTGCATAAAGCGAGTTGAAAAGTGGAGGTTCCTGAGAACAGGAAACCCGTCTGC
This sequence comes from Chloroflexota bacterium, assembly GCA_003519205.1. Classification (GTDB taxonomy): domain Bacteria; phylum Chloroflexota; class Anaerolineae; order Promineifilales; family Promineifilaceae; genus UBA11865. Next base: position 215 of record DOXE01000351.1, on the reverse strand, counting down.
CTCGACCGCTCGTTGGCCGGGCGAGTGACAGGCGTCATAAACGCCAACGTGCTCCTCCTCGACGTCGATAGGGGAGGCTAAGAGGCTCTTTCGGGAGCCATCGACTGACGACTCAGATAACCCGGTCGGCCGGGGTGCTGGTCGTGAGATCTAATAGGCTGACTAAGCTTGTAGAGGTTTAGAGGTCGAATTTTTCGGACGCGGGTTCGATTCCC
>DOXE01000370.1 GCA_003519205.1 Chloroflexota bacterium | reverse complement strand
GATATCTTTGATCTCAGCCGGTTCATACTCGGCCAAGGCCTTTTTTAGGCCGTCGTAGCCGCCATTAGCCACATAGACCCTGTATTTGTGGATATCCTTAACGTCTCGATGTCGTAGCAGAATGTGTGACATGTTTAACCCTGCTTCAATGCCGTTTTCATTGCTTCAACGCCAAAATAGGGGGCTTGCCCTTCGGCCGCTTCTTCCCGTAAACGAGTGATCAGGGCGTCAAATTTCGCTTCATCCAGGTTTTCTTCGTATTTTAGATTGACCTGAAGCATCGGCGCCTTGTCGCAAGCGGCCAAACACATCACCGTCTTGACGCTAAACATCCCATCTTCTGTGGTGCCACCCTGTTCTACACCCAACTTTTTACAGGCCATCTCCACAAATTCGTCTGCACCCCGCAGCGCGCAAGGCAGGTCATTGCAGATCTCAAGCACATACTTGCCCACTGGCTCTTCGTAGAAAAGGGTATAGAAACCAGCCAGGGAAAGTACCTCGGTCGGATCTAGGTCCAAGACACCAGCAACATCCCGCATAGCTTCATGGCTCATGAAGCCATACCCTTCCTGGGCTAGATACATTAACGGCAAAACGGCCGACCGTTTATCTGGATATTTGGCCAAAATAGCCTGAATTTCGTCAGCGTATTTTTCTACCAGCAACCTTATCTCTCCGTTCAATGAATCTGAATTAGCCTTTGCTGCAATCGAATAAATCAGATTTTCTTTTCGTTAGCGGTCGATTTCGCCTAACACGATATCAATAGAACCAATGATGGCCACTAAATCGGCTACGAACAAGCCTTTGGCCATAATCGGTAAGGAGGCCAGGTTGACGTAGGAAGGTGTCCGGAAATGTACGCGAGCCGGTTTTGAAGTGTCGTTTCCTCGTAGGTAGCAAGCAAACTCTCCCTTAGGCGATTCCACTCTTTGGAAAACATAGCCCTTCGGGGCCTTAAAACCCTCGGTCCAAAGCTTAAAATGATGGATCACCGCTTCCATGCTCCGGCCTAATTCCGATCGGGGAGGAGGCACGATCTTGCGATCATCGATTTGAACCGGACCATCTGGCAGCCGGTCAAGCGCCTGCTTAATGATTCCTAAGCTTTGACGCATCTCTTTCATCCGGCAGAGATATCGGGAGTACACGTCGCCTTCTGTGCCAAGCGGCACCTCAAAATCATAGTTTTCGTAACCTGAATAGGGAATAGACTTGCGGATATCCCAATTCACTCCCGAACCGCGCAGGCTAGGGCCGGTCAAGCCCATACTGATTGCGTCCTCGGCCGATATTACCCCCACACCCTTTGTTCGCTTATGAAAAATCGGATTTTCTTTCAGCAAGGCTTCATAGTCGTCAATTCGGGATGGGAAGAAATCTAAAAAATTGCGAATAGCCGGCACAAACTCCTCCGGAACATCACGCCAGAGGCCACCCGGCCGGAAGTAGCTAGCCATCATTCGCTGACCAGCAACCATCTCATAAATGTCCAGGATATATTCTCTTTCGCGGAAGCAATACAAGAATACCGATTGGGCAGCCACGTCCAGTGCACTGGTGCCCAGCCAAACCAAATGGCTTAGGATCCGGGTCAGCTCCCCCAAAATCACTCGAATGACTTCAGCTCGAGGTGTAACCTCAACGCCGAGCAACTTCTCAACAGCTAATATATAACCAAAGTTGTTAGACATAGGTGCCAGATAGTCCATGCGGTCGGTCATCACCAAGGCCTGGGTATAGGTCTTGGATTCCATGTTTTTTTCGATACCGGTGTGCAAGAAACCGATGTCCGGCGCCAAATTAACGACTGTTTCGCCGTCCAATTCCAAGAGCAATCGCAGCACACCGTGAGTGCTTGGATGCTGGGGTCCCATGCTTAACAGCATGTTTTCTTCTGATTGAATTTCCAGGCCGGATCCGTACTTTGCTCGCAGCTCCTCGACGCTTAGCTCTTGTATATTATCGCCACCCGGCATGCCCAGATTCATTCCAACTGTCATTTATTCCTCAATATGCCAACCAATGTTTCCTTATTTAAGAACTCAATCCTTAGCATATGGTTTCTTTGCGTCGATTGCCTGCCAATTGAAGGAGAATTGAACCTCTTCATAGCCAAGAGGATAATCTTTGCGAAGAGGATGTCCTTGCCAATCTTCGGGTAAAAACAGACGTCGCAATTTGTCATTGCCCTTAAAGGTAATGCCCATCAAATCCCAAACTTCCATCTCCAACCAATAAGCCACTGGCCATACAGTTCCCACACTATCTGGACCATCATCCGGATCGTCAACCGGCACTCGTAGGCGAATGTGGTGGTTCTTGGGAATAGAATAGATATGGTAGTTCACGGCAAAACGGGGGAACTCCGGCAGCATATCGTCGGCGACAATATCCTCCAAAAAATTACAAACCAGGTCCTCTTCGTCACGAAGGAATAGGCAAATATCCTTCAAGTAGGCCTGCTCCACAACTAGGGTCCGCTCGCCGCGAAAGTCAACGACCTCGATAATGGACTCAGGGAAAGCGTCATTTACTTTTTCGTAAAATAGCCCATCACTATTACTCATTAAGCCCATTCCTGCAATTTTTCGCCGCGCACTTTCTCGTGCAGGGTCATAATGCCATCAAGCAGTGCTTCAGGTCGTGGTGGACAACCGGCCACATAAACATCTACCGGTACGATCTCATCAACACCCTGGACAATGGCGTAGTTATTAAAGATGCCGCCACAAGAGGCGCAATCGCCCATAGCGATCACCCATTTGGGGTCGGACATCTGATCGTAAAGACGCCGCAATACCGGGGCCATCTTTCGCGATACCCGGCCGGCAACGATCATCAGGTCTGCTTGTCTAGGTGAAGGGCGCATCAATTCCATTCCAAAACGAGAGGCATCATAGTGGGATGCCTGGGTAGACATCATCTCTATGGCACAACATGCCAAACCAAAGAGCATGGGCCAGGTCGAATTCGTCCGGCCCCAATTAACCAGATCTTCCAGGCGGGTGGTTACAACACCCATATTTCCAAGTTTCTGTTCTACTCCCATTCAAATGCACCTTTCTTCCAAATCCAGATGAAACCAACTATCAGTATCGCTACAAAAATTAGAACCTCGACGAATCCAAACAAGCCCAGGATGCGAAAGGTAACAGCCCAGGGTAATAAAAAGATGATCTCAATGTCAAACAAGATAAAGAGCACGGCGATCAGATAAAACTTGACTGGAAGCCGGCGCTGGGCGGCGCCAATCGGCGTTATGCCTGATTCATACGGCGATAGTTTACGGGCGCTGGGACGTCTAGGCCCCAAAGCTATCGATAAAATCGGCACGAGTAAGGCAATAAACAAGGCAATGCCGAACATCACGGCAATAGGTATGTATTGGTATAGGAGATTTTCAGGCATATTTATCGCCTAATGACCCAGGTAGGTGAATTATGATGAGAAGCGCAGGCCGGTCCTCGCTATTCACTTCACCGAAAGGCCTGCATCCATGAATGCGGCGACGCGGCAATTAACGGGGCAAAAGACGGCATCTTTTACCATTGTAATTTTCGCATTAGCCATCTTCCGACAAGCTGCAGTCACCGATAAAACTATGACTTCAGCCACATCGACTGTACATTTTATCACAATCAAATTCGCCAGCAACACCTTTTAATCGTATTTTTATTATAAAATTAGTTAAAATTACTTCGGCGAGAAATTAGGACGAGTGATATTGGATCTGGTGCGCCACTAGCTCAGGTAATCACGGAGCATCTTACTACGACTGGGGTGCCGTAGTTTGCGCAAGGCTTTGGCTTCAAT
>DOXE01000147.1 GCA_003519205.1 Chloroflexota bacterium | reverse complement strand
GCCTTCAGGTTACCGACGAGGGACCTGGCATACCAGAGGAATTTCGGGAGTCCATCTTCGACCGATACGAGGTGGTCAAAATGAAAACAGCCGATATACCTCAGGTGGGTATCGGCCTAGCCTTTTGCAAGATGGTGGTCGAAGCCCACGGGGGAACCATNNAAGACCTTGGCATATTGTTAATGTCCTTTATCTCAACGAAGAGGATCAGCGCTGATCGTAATCATCTTCCCAGGTGTCATCCCAGCCGTCATCCCACTCCTCGGCTACGTCGACATAGTCAAATTCATAGCCGCCATCATTCTTGCCATCCGGGCTGTAATGAAAATCATGGGAATCGTCGTAATCATCTTCGAAGGGTTCTTCGAAAGCCCATTCCAACGTCAATGGTGCCAGACGAATCACTTCTAGAAGACTTTTACACTCGAAGCAGGTTACATGATGACCTCGTTTTGGAAGTTTCCGAAAGTGGATGTCGGTACCACACGCGGGACAATAGGTACTAAGACCCTTTCTCATTGATTTCCTAGACATGGTCTATCTCTCTATTTGAAGATATGGTTTCAATCTGCTGAACATCGTGGCTAAATAAACACCCATAAATTAACAACATCGTGTGCAATTTAGCGTAAATGATTGTGTCAATTTTGTGTCAAAATCGCCGATTCGCGTGCCAAATCAATGTCAAATGATCAAACTTTTGTTTTGAACTTATTAGGAGTTAGGCAAAACCGGGAAAGTTCTTGAAAAAAGGGAAAGGTTCAAAGCCCGGTTTTGCTCGAGTAAACCCCAACATTTAAGGTCATGTTTCAAGCTAAAACTTTTTGGGGTTTACCTAAATCGCTGGGGATTGAAATGGTTGAGTTTTTATACGACGACGAAACGGTAACCAACGCCGGAGATAGTTTCGATATAGCGTGGATGGGTCGGGTCAGGATCGATTTTGCGCCGCAACCTGCGAACGAGACCCCGTACCAGATCCCGGTTTCCAGATCCACTATAGCCCCAAACTCGTTCGACGATGATCTCGGTAGCGATCACCTGACCGCGATTGGTCATCAGTAAGTAGAGTAGACGAAATTCCAGCGGCGTCAGTTGGTAAGATTCTCCGTCAGGCCTCGTCACCTGCCGGGTGCCTGGATCGAGCGCTAAGCCGTTGGATTCTAAGGTGGGTAAAACTGAAACTGGTATTGTGCCGGCGCGTCGTAACAACATATGGGCGTAGCGAGTCACGATGCGGGGTGAAAACGGCCGTTCTAAAATGAGGTCAGCACCAACGTCCAGCAATATGCATTGTTGCCCTTCGGTCAATCGCTCCCCTAACAGCATTAATGGCGCCTGGGTGATAGCTCGAATCTCTTTAACGGCCGACACAGTTGCCGATCGCGGGTCAAGAACCAATAGGATCAGGTCAACCGGATGCTCGTGCAAGGCCGATTTAATATGATGAGCCTCGGCCGTTCTGGCAACTGCCAGGCCTGCATGACGTAAGACAAAGCTCAAGAAATCCCTATCTTCTGGGTCACTAGCAATGATAATTGCCTGCACAACCTGAACTCACAGAAGGCAAATTATTCTCTGACGCCTTTTGATTATGAATTATACTCCGACTACTACTTTATGAGCATCAAATATTTTCTGGTCTAAAATTGAAGACTAAATTGGTCCAGTTTTTGATAAACAAAATCTAGATCATTAATACGCGTCCGGCTGAGGGATGAAAAAAGTGTGGCATCATGTTGGCTACCTCCACCGAACGGCTAAACTTGCAGGGAAAACTTGCAACAGCTCGTCCTCAGCCTGGCCGGTCTGGCCCAAATAAAATGGCTTGAAGGACAACAAGAACCAGAGGCTGTTTTACTGGGAGCGGCCGGTAACTTGGCCAACGCTGGTGATTTGTTGCCCTTCTACTGGTTTACCCCGTCAACTTTCGATGAACTCGAGTGCCTCTTTCCCGCCTTGAATGACACTGACTGGGATATTCTGATCGAGAGTGGCTAACTTGCCGTCTTGGTGAACGGCCAAGCCCAATAAGTAAACGTCGGTAACATGATGATGGGTGAGAACTGCCCCTGGTAACAGCAGTTCTCTTAAGCTCATGTTATCGTCCCAGAAATGATGCCCCTCGGCCGAGCAGAACCGGCGTAATATCGCCAGCACGGCAGATACATCGCCAGGCCTGTTGGGGTACCGGGGATTGCTGGCGATGCGGACGAAGCCGTTTTCCGTGATCGGGCAGGTAGCCCAGTTGTAGCGACCGATCGAACCATACCAACGATGGGCTGCCTCGTGATGGATGTGCATGGGATCGGTTAAGGCCAATAACAAGTTGGCGTCCAATAAATAGGTAGTCACGGCAACTCATCCCGAAGCTGGTTGACTATCTCTAAGGTCACTATCTCGGCATCTGGTTGTTGGGGAAAGAGGGGGACACCGTTTCGCGTTGTGGTCGTCGCCTGGCGAGTTAATGCTTCTCGGGCCAACTTTGAAAGCGCTTTGCCTATGGAAACACCTTGCTGTTTGGCGATCTCCTTCGCTGCTAAAAGTACGTCTTCGTCAATATCTAGCGTCGTCCGCATATTTACAACTTCCAAGATTAAAATATCATCCAGAGCTAGATGATGCTATCACATCAATTAATTGGTGCCAATATGACGACGGAAGTTAATTCTCCACATCTTTCAGATTGAGGTAAAATAAAAACACAAACTCGCTGCCAGAACAAATGGAATCAACCGACGACGTGAAGCGACATTCTACTTATCCAAAACAAGGAGCTTTTCAATGGACAAACAAATCTTAATCGACAACTTGAACGCCGATCTGGCCAACGAGTTGAGTGCCATCGCCCAGTACATCACTTATGCGGCCAAGGCTACGGGACCCTATCGCCCCCAATTGTCCCAGTTCTTTTTGACCGAAGTGGTCGATGAGCAAGGCCATGCTCTCTTCCTGGCTAACAAGATCGTGGCCCTAGGCGGCGAGCCGACCACAGTTGCCAGCCCAGTTCCCCCAGCGAGTACTAATCAGGAGATGTTAGAGGCCGTGTTGGCGGCCGAGATCCAGGCTGGCAAAGATTACACCCAACGGGCGCTAGAAGCCGAGGAATATGGCGATAAAGGCCTGGTAGTACAGTTAGAGGATATGGTTCGCGACGAAATGGGTCACTCGGAGGAGACCGAGCGCATGTTGCGCGATTGGCCGCTCTAAATACAGTCAATTCTGGCAATGCTAGTAAAAGAGGGCTTTCTCATCTCGAGCGGCCCTCTTTTTTTGCTTGACAAGGGATAATGGAGTGGGGTAGAGAGCAACTGTGTAAAGGGGTTTACAACCTTGGCGGGGAACATCAATTTGCCGGCCGGCGTCTATTGTGCAGAAATTCACAATCACGCATAATTACGCACGATGGAGGCTGATCATGAATCAAAATCGGCTTACAGCCACAATCCTTTACCTGGCTATTTTGGTCCTCGCGGCTTGTTCGTTGGTTACGGAAGAAGCAGCCGTCCCCGACCAAACGGTTGGGGATCTGACAAGAAATGTAATCGAGGTGACCACAGAGGAGGTGACAAAAATTCCTGAGGAGCTAATCGTTGAAACCGCCGAACCTCCAAACCAACCTGCCGGCGAAGTGTGCACCGACGTGAATAGCGGCGCTAGCCTGAGCTACGAGGATGCTGTGGACACCGCCGAACGTAGCGCCTGCACCCAAGAAGGAGAATTGAAAGAGGCCCATTTCTGCAACGAGAATACCGGCACCTGGTGGATTGATCTGGAGGTCGAAAAACCAGGCTGCAATCCAGCTTGCGTGGTTGACCTGAACACGAAGACGGCCGAGATCAACTGGCGCTGCACCGGCGCTTTACCGCCGTAGGAGACTGGGCTAGCCCCAGGGGCAAATGAAGCTGCAATTGACGATGGCTGGCTGACCTACGCCAATGGTCGTCATGGTTACATGGTCCTGTATCCGGCCGACGTCATGGTGACAGAAGCCGGCAACGGAATTTCCGTATCTTTTTATGGCCCGGTAGTCGACGGCGAAAATTGGCCCATGATCAGCATCAGCCACCCGGATAATGAAATAAGCCATCCGCCAGCAGGCGTTTCTGTGATCGATTGGCTTGTCGAAACCGGCCAGCTTACCGAACTGGCCAAAGACTGGCAGCGTAAAGTCGCCGAATTAAACCCAAGAAAGTTAATTCACCCCTGCCAACGCTTCTGAAAGGCTCGGTATCTCCTCTACGCCGGTAAGCACCGTGAAGCTCGCCCCCTCAAAATCCGATCCAATGGGCTCGTATCGCCCGCCAAGGACATTGGCCAGGAAGGCTTCGCTGATAGCNNACGTAAGTCACTGGAATGGCTTTCTCCTGCATCGCCTGCACGATCTGGTCGGACTCGGCCTGTTTGACCCGGGGGTCGTTAGCGCCCTGGGCGATCAACAGCGGCCGGCGAATCCGGTCTGCATAGGTGAGTGGCGAGCGCTCTCGCAAGAGCGCCCGGCCTTCTTCTGTGCGGTGGTCGCCCATGCGGTTGGCGAACACCTCGATCATGGATTGCCAGTAGGGCGGGATTGACTCGACTAAAGTTTTCAGGTTAGATGATCCGACGATGTCGACGCCGCAGGCAAAAGTCTCGGGAGTGCGGGTCAGCCCGACGAGCGTAGCATAGCCACCATAGCTACCACCGAAGATGGCCACCCGTTCCGGATCGGCGATCCCTTTTTTGACGGCCCAACTGACCCCGTCGATCAAGTCATCATGCATCTTGCCTCCCCACTCGAGATCTCCGGCGTTGACGAATTCCTTGCCGAAACCGGTGGAGCCCCGGAAGTTGACGCTCAAAACGGCATAACCGCGATTGGCCAGCCATTGGTGAACGGGATCGTATCCCCATTCGTCGCGCGACCAGGGCCCGCCATGAACTAAAAGAACCATCGGCAAAGGCCGGTCGGGCCAGCTATCTCCATCGCCATCGCTGCCCAGCGGCAAAGTGTAAAAACTGACCAACTCCAACCCGTCTCTCGAGGGGATGATGGTTGGCTGCATCTTGGCTAACGGCTGTTCCTCCAGAGCCTGGCGATCGGTAAATAGGAAATCAACCCTTTGCTCCTGGCGATCGAAACGATAGAAACGTGCCGGGCCATCGTCCATGGCATAGGTAACTAGCCAAAAACGATCGTCGAGGGTGCGGCTGATGACATCCAACTCTCCATCGGCTACCGTACGCAAGAATTCCATTTCTTCTTTGATCGATTCGTCGACGACCTGCCACCTCTTGCGCTGGTAATTGAAAGATACGGCCTGGACGTGTTTTTCTAACTGGTGGACCATCACCGATCCGACGTCGGATTTCGGATCTTCGGCCAGCAATCTTCGTTCCCCGGTCGCAGGATCCAGGGCGAACAAGGCGGCCGTATCCCGGCCGATGCTGCTGACCATAAACAGGTTTTCACCTGCCCGGTCTAAGCCGACGACGAAGGTAGTTAGGGCGTCCTGGCCAGCCACCGATAAAAACGGTTCCCACTCGCCTTCACCCACCGGCCGGAGCATGTCGAAACCGCCCTCGGGCGTGGGCTGGTTCGCAAATCGAACCTGGTACTTCTCATCGACCACGAATCCCAAAAACCCATCATTTTGCTGGATGAGTCGCCTTTGGCCGTTGTTGATATTGATCAGGTATAGATCGTGAAACTGGGCCACCCGATCGTTGAGGCCGACGAGGATCTCCTCGGGAAACTGGGGATTGACCTTTTGGATCTGAGCCTGGGTGCCTTCCACTGGAGTCAGGTCCTTCGTTTCGCCGCTGCTTAAGTTCACGCTGTACAGCCGCCAGTTTTCATCGCCGCCCTTATCTTGAATGTAGAGGATATGCTCACTGGTGTAAGCCCAGGCGTAAAAACGGATGCCCCGCTCGACATCGTTGGTGACCGGCTGTACCGCGTCCGGCTTTCCGGCCGGTCCCACCCAGACGTTGAGAACGCCGTCCAGTGGAGCCAGATAGGCGATTTGACTTCCATCGGGACTCAGGCGGGCGGCCGTTTTGTCCGGGTTGCCGAACAGGGCCTTGCGAGGGATGAGCGGGGGTGTCGATTGTTGATCCATGAGGTTCTCCAAGATAAGAATGGCCTCAGCCCTTCACGATCAGTGAATGGTCCAGGCCAGTTAGATTATGGCTCTCCCCTTCGGTGACCACGATGATATCTTCAATGCGAACGCCAAATTTGCCTGGGATGTAGACGCCCGGCTCGACGGAAAAGACCATGCCGGGCTCAAGCCGTGTCTGGCTAGTAGATGTGATCCAGGGCGGTTCGTGAATCTCCAACCCCAACCCGTGACCTGTGCGGTGGGTGAAATAGGCACCCAGGCCTGCCTGCTCAAGGTATTCTCGGGCTGCGCGATCAACCTCGTAGGCGTGCGCTCCAGAAACTGCCGCCTGCCGTCCCCTCCGGTTGGCTTCCAACACAGCTTCGTAGACTTCTGATACCCCGGCCGGCGGCTTCCCCAAATGGACAACGCGGGTAATATCAGACTTGTAGCCACCCAGGGTCGCGCCGATATCGATGACGATCGTGTCCCCGGTCTCTAAAAGCCGGTCACCAGTTTCGTGATGAGGAAAAGCGCCGTTCGGACCGGAGGCGACGATCACGAAGTCCACCGCTTCAGCACCGTGCTCGCGGAAGTAGTTGGCGATGGTGTCACCTACCTGTCTTTCGGTCACGCCGGGAT
>DOXE01000330.1 GCA_003519205.1 Chloroflexota bacterium | reverse complement strand
TTAATGTTCAACCACGATTTAATGTGGTGTTACCCGTAGGGTGTTGATCAACAATAAAGGCCAAATTACCGGCTTATCCACTAGTCTTATCTTAACCTGCCTCAAACTACGAAAGAGTGTGGTATAATACCCTGAATGGGTAAATGTGGCTGATATAAATATCAGCCTGCGCGATGATTAAATAATGCAACGCTTTCGTAGATCGAGTATCTAATATTGGCTTGCCGAAAGCGTTGAAATGGGAGAGGAGAAATTTGCTGTAGGTGGCAGTCATCATTTGGGAAAGCGGTAATCCCTGGAGCTGCTACAACCCACGAGAATCTCTACTACAGGGAAATTGCAGAATGGCCAAGCGAAAAGTTGAACTAAGTGAGGAACAAAAGAGAAGGAACGAGATGATCCTGGCCCGTATAGAGGCTGAGAAAGCTCGTCTCTTCGAGGAGACGCGAGCGCTGCAACAGCAGTTTCGACGGAATATCAAGCGCAAGCGAACAAGAGGCCACGTGGCTAGAATTGAAGAATTTGAGGATTAACCCTACTTCAAAGATCTAGTTTGACTGGACCTGAAACCGGCGCGATTCCTTGCTAGATTTGCAACTTTGGGGAGCCAATAATAAGAATAATCAATTTCGTTGGTATGGCGATGCTATTTGAGCATGATACCTTCATTTCCCCTTTTACATGGCGTTATGGGAGCCTCGAGATGCGCCAGATATGGTCTGAAATACACAAGCGCCAGTTGATGAGAAAAGTCTGGTTTGCTTTGGCAACAGCCCAGCACAATGCTGGGCTCGTTTCGGCCGACCAATTGGCCGATCTCAAACGGCAGGTGGATCAGGTGGATGTTGACCGGGCCCAGACGATAGAGCGAGAAACTCAGCATGACGTGATGGCCGAGCTCTTGACTTTCGCCGAAGCCTGCCCTGTGGGAGGGGGCATCATTCATTTAGGGGCAACCAGCGCTGACATTACCGACAATGTTGATGTACTTCGGATCAGGGAGGCAGCCCAACTGGTAGAAAAACGTCTGCGGCTTCTTCTTAAGTCCTTTGCCGGTCAAATTTTAGCCACAGCTCACATACCGGTTATGGCCTATACCCACATCCAACCGGCCGAACCTACCACTTTAGGTTATCGTTTATCGAGCTATGCCCAGGATCTTCTCGCGGACATAAAAGAGGTCCATTCACTGATAACTGATATTCGTGGCAAAGGATTTAAAGGGGCGGTGGGCACTCAAGCCACTTTCCAGGAATTACTGGCCGGAAAAGACCTGAGCCCGGCCGATATCGAAGCCCAGGCCATGGCCGTCCTCGATCTACCTTATTTCCTGATCTCGACCCAGACTTATACCCGAAGGCAGGATTTGAGGGTTGTGAACGTGCTTGCCAGCATCGCGTCAACTTTACATAAATTTGGCTTAGATTTTCGTTTGATGCAATCGCCTGCTATTGGCGAATGGTCCGAACCCTTTCGTCAAAGGCAGGTTGGATCATCGGCTATGCCCTTCAAACGCAATCCTATCCTGACAGAAAATATCTGTTCAATGGCTCGCTATATCGCCTCGTTACCAGCCATAGCCTGGGGTAACGCCAGCCAGACAGTCCTCGAACGAACCCTTGACGACTCGGCCAACAGAAGGTTATTTTTACCAGAAGCATTCCTGGCCTTGGATGAGATGCTCATGAAGGCAACCAAGGTGATGGAGGGTATGGAGCTCGATGAAGGGTCGATGGCTCGTAATCTGGCCACTTATGGACCTTTTTCAGCCAGTGAAAGGGTATTGTCAGCTTTGGTAGTGGCCGGGGCTGATCGGCAGGAAGCTCACGAATGGATTCGCCAGGCCAGCCAACTTGCGCGGGATGCGATTCGTGAGGGTCGTGACAATCCCATGGAGAATTTGCTGGCAGCGGATGAAAGGATCAAAGCTTTTCTAACACCCGCCGAGATCAGGGAGCTTATGGATGTTAGCACCTACACAGGTACAGCCGGTGAGCGAGCCGCAACCTTTGCCCAGACGATCCTGCAAGAGATTGGTTAAGTATTATCCGCTCTTGGATCTGCCAGGCAAGATTAGTGTGGCCATGGCGGCGATGATAGGCAACAACACCAGGGCTTGTAGTGCTATTGCCAATCCGACTTCGTCGGCCAGTAATCCCAACAAGTAGCTACCAACAGCTCCACTAAAAAACATCAGGCCCAGTATTAGGCCCGAGGCGAAAGCCCGCCGACCGGGAATGAGGCCCTGGGTGATGATGACCAGCACGCTATGGGGCATTCCCGCGAAGAAACCACTCAGTAAGAGTAAGGCAAATCGCCAGGGATCGCCGGCCGGGATATAGAGATAAAGGGGTATGATGGCCCCAATCATGCCGCTGAATATGGCCACACGTTGGCCTACACGGTCGCCGATCGTCCCGCCGATGATGCCGCCGGCGGCCGAACCCATCATGAAAAGCCCGGCTGTCAGGCCAACGTATATAGGCCCATACCCCACCTCGGTGAATAACTTGGGTGCAAAATTAATGGTGGCGATGCCAATGGTGCTGCTGGTCATAATGATGATGGTCAGGGGAATCACTGTCCGCCAGGAGATCGGCCGCCTGGACCCTTTGGTCACCGTTTGAATGCTGTTTATCCCAGCCTCAGCTTGAGGCTCAGAGCTGTTCTTAACGTAGCGCCAGCCAGCAAAGACGGCCGATAAGGCCAGGACCGGCAAGATGAGATAACCAGGGCGGCCAAATGCCTCTAGCAATAGACCGGCCAGGATCGGACCTAAAAACAGACCAGTTTGCCCGGCGGCGAAGAAAACCCCGGTAGCCTGGGTGCGGGCGACGTCACTGGTTTCACTGGCCACCTTCGCGCCAGATGGATGGACAGCCCCTGAACCGAAACCTGCCAATGTAATGGCCGCCAAGGCGATCCAATCTCCAGCTGCGGCGGCGAGGCTATATAGGATGATCATCCAGACCATGCCACCAACCACAAACAAGCGCGGACCATAACGATCGGCTAAGGCGCCGAAAAATGGCTGGGATAGGGCGCTTCCTACATTGTACAGCAGCAGGGCGATACCCACCTGAGCGTTCGTCAACCCAATGCTTACGGCAATGATGGCCACTAACAACGTCCGGCTGTTGTTAAGCACATCGACAAAGAAGTGGGTGAGTGAAACAGAACGGTAGGTTTTGTCTTTGAGAAAGCTAGCTTGTTGTATGGCCATTGTTCAGATACTTTATCGCCAAGTTTACCGGTATCTTGGTGCAATGGCACAAAAATGGCATATAATTCGGACTTCCGTCCAATTAATATAATGACGGGCGTCATTCTTTAAGGGTTTGTGAGAAGTGGATTATCCAGGAAGGAATACAACTATGCGATATGTCGTTGCCCTAGTTCTTGGTGGTATTTTAGGAGCGCTATTGGCTAACTTGCTGATCGGCCGGAAACTCCTGAACTCGGCGCGGGTAGAAGTTCAGACCGAACTAACCAAGATTGCGCCATATATTGACCGAACCTTAGCGGATATGGAGGATTTCATTGCCGTGGCTCGCGGTGAACTGCAGGCTTATGTTGACCATTCCGAAGCCTTACCGCCCCGGATCATCGACCAGTTGCCGGAATCCACTGAAAAGTAATCAGGCTTGATTCTTATCTAATTCTGAGGGTCCTGTAAGACCCTAGTAATCTGTTGGTGGATAATTCTTCACAAATTCGAATGAATATTGTGCTGATTTAGAGGTGTTACGTTATGTTAAGTAAAATACTCGGCCGCCGAGAAGAAGAAAAAAAGGTTCGTGACCAGAATCGCCTGCCACCTGGGCAATCACTGACCCAGAAATTCCCAGTGTTACATTATGGGTCAACGCCTAAAACAGATCTAGGCCGGTGGGATTTTCGAGTTTTCGGCCTTGTCGAGGAAGAAAAGATTTGGTCCTGGGAGGAATTTAACCAATTGCCACGGACGCAAGTTACATTGGACATTCATTGCGTCACTCGGTGGTCGAAATTTGACACTCTTTGGGAGGGTGTTTCGCTTAAAAATCTGGTTGATGAGGGCATCATAGTACCCAAGCCAGAAGCCGGGTATATCGTCCAGCATTGCGAGCAAGGCTATACCACGAACTTACCTCTGGAGGCCATGCTCCAAGAAAACGTACTCTTAGCCACCCACTATGATGGCCAACCCCTACCATTGGAACATGGCTGGCCGTTGCGCGTTGTCGTCGGCTCCTTTCCTGACCGCAGCGAAGAGTCGAACGCTTATTTCTGGAAGGGTGGTAAATGGTTGCGAGCCCTCGAGTTTCGAGCCACTGACCAACCTGGTTTCTGGGAACGAAACGGCTACCATAACGAGGCCGATCCCTGGCAAGAGCAAAGGTACAGCTACGGGTGGTAGATTCGGTTATTACTAAGCCCACCCGGCAACGGATCGTCGGCTCCCTCTTCGGTGCCCAGAGCTTATTCTCGGCTGCCCTCATCATCTCGTTTACACTGACTTCCATCATTGCGGTTGACTTGAGCGGTAGTGAAAGCGCGGCTGGTCTTCCTTCGACCGTCACCCTCATCTCGAGGGCCGCTCTGGCATATCCAATTGGTTGGTTGCTTGACCGGCTGGGTAGACGCCTGGGTCTTTCAATTGGATACCTGATCGGCGTTACCGGGGCGCTTATATCTGCCTGCTCGGTTATTTCGGGTTCCTTCATGGGATTCCTGGCTGGGGCAGCCCTGTTTGGAGGCTCTCGGGCTTCTTCAGAACAATCCCGATATGTGGCGGCCGAGATTTTCCCGAGCCGGAGCCAGTCAAAAGTCATCGGTTGGATCGTATTCGCCGGGACTATCGGAGCGATTCTTGGACCATTACTCGTCGGACCGGCTACTTCAGTGGCCGAAGATCTGGGTCTGCTGGCTTTTGCCGGCCCGTTTATAGTGGCTGGCTTCATGTTGCTAATCGCCGGCCTGGTAACGTTTGCCCTACTGCGGCCGGATCCTCAACGGATTGGCCAGGCCATTGTCGCCAGTGAACAACGTGAACAAAATGAAGGCGCTATCCTGGAGGAAAAGGCTCGGTCGCTACGCCGGATTTTCGGCAATACATCCGCCTTATTGGCTGTAGCTGCCATGACTATCGGCCAGTTGGTAATGGTAATGCTCATGGTCATCACCCCCGTACATATGAACCATCATGAGCATGGCACCCAGGCCATCTCCTGGGTCATCATGGCTCACACGTTAGGGATGTTTGGCTTATCTGGAGTCACTGGTGGGTTAATCAGTCGTTTCGGCCGCTTGACGATAATCGCGGCCGGCGCCTGTGTTTTGATAGTGGCTTGTTTTTTAGCGCCCATTTCCACAGATTTACCCCTTCTGGCCTTTTCCTTATTCCTTTTGGGTTTGGGCTGGAACTTTGCTTTTGTGGCCGGCTCAAGCTTGTTATCCGATCAGCTTTTTCCAGCAGAACGCGGCCGGGCTCAAGGGGTCGGGGAGATGTCGGTAGCAATCGGGGCTGGCTTAGGTAGTTTAGCCAGTGGAGTTATCTTTGCTAGAGGAGATATATTGGCCATCAGCATCATCGGATTGGCCTTCTCTTTAGCCTTAATGGGGATGGTTTTGTGGGTGTGGATCATCCGGCGACCGGCGAAGGTGGTTGTTACTGCACAAGATTGAAATCATTGGCTCCCCTCCCCCCCAAGATCGACTTATGATTGCTTATTCAGGGTTAAGGTATAGCCGAATGACTGAAAATCTCCCTCTCCTATGCCGATTGTGAACAATCCCGTCTTTTGTAGTGTAAATTGCTCGATTATCTCCTCGTCATTTGGTGGGCCGTAGGTCGAATTATCGTCGACAAATTCCACCTCAAAGGCGTCTGGATCGTTTAAATA
>DOXE01000521.1 GCA_003519205.1 Chloroflexota bacterium | reverse complement strand
GATATGCATCGATCCACCGCGACCCCGGCAATAACCCGTGTCCTTGCCTAGAAACTCGGCCATCATGCGCTTGACGTCCGCTCCTTTGGCAATAAAGTGACCATGTCCCCGGTGGTGGTTGAGCAAATAGTCATTTGGACGCATAGCACGGGCAGCCCCGACAGCCACTGCTTCCTGCCCGGCCGAGAGGTGCATTGTGCCATGGACCTTACCACTCGCGTACAAACGGTCAGCCATTTGCTCAAAACGACGGATGCTGCACATGGTGGCATACATCTCGATCAGTTGATCTGCGTTGAGGTTTAGGCGTTCTAATTGTGTCTGAATATTTTGCTTTTCCACCTTTTCCGACATTGTTCTCATTCAACGAGTTCGCGTTGACAGTTAAATATTATAATATTATAATTATATCAATTTTATTTTCACTTCGCCACTGTTTGAACGGCAACCTTTTTAATGAATCTAAACTACAGGGTAGAAGAACTCAACCGGAATAGCAAGGTCCCTTTATACCACCAGCTCTATGAGATTTTGAGGGGCTACATCATTCGGGGTGAATGGCCGCCGGGATCCATGATTCCACCTGAAT
The DNA here is from genome assembly GCA_003519205.1 of Chloroflexota bacterium. Classification (GTDB taxonomy): domain Bacteria; phylum Chloroflexota; class Anaerolineae; order Promineifilales; family Promineifilaceae; genus UBA11865. Next base: position 4,820 of record DOXE01000521.1, on the reverse strand, counting down.
CTGAACTTTGCAATTCCTATGAAGTCAGCCAGATCACAGCCCGGCAGGCGTTAGATAACCTGGTCAGCGATGGCCTGATTTACCGCCAACGAGGGCGGGGAAGTTTTGTGGCCCAACCAGCCATCGAAACCAGCCTCACCCGCATCATCAGCTTTACTGAAGATATGCAGCAAAGGGGTTATACACCTGGAAGCCAGGTATTTTATTCTGGCCTNNAGATACATCGTTTGCGTTTCGCCGATGGTGAACCAATGAGCATCGAGAAATCAAGCCTGGTTCACAGATATTGCCCTGGTGTGCTTAACGGTAATTTTGAAGCAACTTCTTTAAGAGAGACCTTGGGCAATCAGTATGGAATTCGTTTGGTTCGAGCCCGACAAAGTATCCGAGCCCTAAATGCCTCTTTAGAGCAAGCCGAATTGTTATCTATCAAGCCCGGTGCGGCGCTTTTGGGCATTGAAAGGATCTCTTATTCCCAACACAATGTACCCGTAGAATATCTACAGATCTACTATAGGGCCGATCGTTACGTCCTGTACACCGAGCTACAAGGATAAGAGACAACCGGGAGAAGCATGGATGTCATTTGTTTAGGTGAACTGCTGGTCGATATGTTTCCGGCCGAATTGGGCAAAAAGTTGGCCGAGGTATCTGCCTTCCGTCCAAAACCTGGTGGGGCCCCGGCCAATGTAGCAGTCGCCCTGGCACGGCTAGGTGTTCGAAGCGCCTTCGTGGGGAAAGTGGGAGACGATGCCTTTGGACATCATTTGGTCAATACCTTGACCAAGGAAGGGGTTGAAACACGAGGCATACGTTATGATGCCCAGGCCAGAACGACGATGGCTTTCATCGCCAATCCAGATCCCCACACGGCCGAGTTTTTATTCTATCGAAACCCGGGTGCGGATACCCGCTTGCGTGTTGATGAGCTAGACCAGGAACNNGTTAATGAAGTCGAGCTGCAGTTATTGACTGGCCAGGATGATCCGAAAGCCGGTAGCCAACAGCTTCTACAAGAAGGACCAGATTCGTGTGTGATAACAAAAGGTGCCGAAGGGAGTTACTTCCGAGTAGACGGCGGATTTGATTTCATCCCGGCATTCCAGGTAGAGACGATTGACGCCACCGGATGTGGTGATGCCTTTATCGCCGGCTTGTTATCCCGTCTTATTTCTAACGTTGAATGGCCTGATTTGTTGAGACCGGACTTGATGCGAAAAAACCTTTATTACGCGAATGCAGTAGGCGCCTTAACCGCCCAGACACAAGGCGTTATTCCAGCTTTACCAACGGTTGATGCCGTGGCTTCATTTTTGTCCCAAAAACCTGAGTGGAGGGAATTAAATGCTCGAAACTGAAATAAAAGGGGAGAAAGTCGAATCGCTCCAATTGATAGCTAGAGAGCTGCGGCTGGATATCCTGGAAATGACCACCAAGGCGGCTTCGGGCCATCCATCGAGCTCGTTTTCGTCGGTTGAGATAGTCACCGCCTTATTCTTTGGTGGCATTTTGCAATACAAAGCGCAGAATCCCTGGTGGCCTGGTCGTGACCGGTTCATCATGAGCAAAGGCCATGCGGCCCCTCTGCTTTATGCCGCCTTGGCCCGGGCAGGTTATTTCGATCGGGAGATGTTATGGACTCTCCGGCAGATCGATAGCCCTGTTCAAGGGCATCCTGTCCAGGGTTTACTGCCTGGGGTAGAAGCAACGACCGGCTCCCTCGGTCAAGGTCTGTCTTTGGGCATTGGCCATTTGTTGGGCGGCCGGCTCAGCGGGTTGGATTTTCGTGCTTACGTCTTACTAGGCGATGGCGAGTGCGAGGCCGGGCAAGTTTGGGAAGCTGCGATGGCGGCCGCTCATTTTAAGATCGACAAATTGATCGCGATACTTGATTACAACAAATATCAGGAGACCGGACCAATCAGTCGNNGAGGAGATTCGATGCAGCTAGGTGAAAAAGCTGGTTTGAAACCGAGCAAGCCAATGCGAGATGTGTTTGGCGACGCCCTATTGGCTGTTGCCACCGAAAACCCAAAAGTGGTTGTACTGGATGGTGATTTAGGTAACTCGACCAAAGCCGAGCGGGTTCGGCAAACTTTTCCGGAACGATTCTTTAACATCGGTATTGCCGAAAGTAATCTGGTCGGTATCGGGGCCGGACTGGCCGGTGCCGGATTCATTCCCTGGATAACCAGTTTCTCCTCCTTTTTGTTATGCAACGCCTACGATCAGATCCGGCTGTCCATTGCTTTAGGCAACGTCAACGCCAAAATTTTGGGCAGCCACGGTGGCATCACCTTGGGCAAGGATGGTCCTACCCAAATGGGCATCGAAGATCTAGCCCTCATGGGTGGGCTACCGACGATGATCATCTTGGTACCCAGTGATCCTGCTTCGATGCATGCGGCGGTGAAGGCAGCCACGGACCATGTCGGCCCGGTCTTTCTCCGTTCCAGCCGTGTGCCCATGCCCCACATTTATCCGGAGGACAATTGCCCATTTGAGATCGGAAAGGCAAACGTGATTCGGGAAGGAACCGATCTAACCATCATTGCCTGTGGTCTGATGGTGTCGTCCTCGCTCGATGCCGCGGCCGACCTCGCCGCAGCAGGAATCGAAGCTCGGGTTGTCGATTTGCACACCATCCGGCCGCTTGACGAAGCATCTATCATCGCGGCTGCCAAGGAAACGGGCGCCATCGTCGTGGCGGAAGAGCATTTGTTGCAGGGCGGGGTCGGCAGCAATGTAGCCCGAATTGGTGCCGCTAATTACCCAGTTCCGATGCGTTTTGTGGGATTGTCCGACGTGTACGTGGAATCGGCCGATCCGGCCGATTTACTTAGGAAATACCATCTGACCTCTGATGACATTGCTGCCGCCGCCCGCGAGGTTATCAATGCCAAATAGCCAACCAGCGAATCTTATGCTGGTAAAAAAAGCAACGAAGCGTAATTTGAACTGGTATAGGCGACCGAGATTAGCCAGGAGAACCGGTGCTATTCGAAGAGTTACAAAAACTGGAAGAAAGGGGTAAGCCGATCCGGGTTGGGGCTAGCGGTGCCGGTTGGATGGGTAGCGGGTTNNTAGTGGACGTCGTGACGGACGTGACCTCATCGCCAGCCTCTGGAGCGGAGATCGCCTATGCCGGAATTCGGCACGGCAAGGATGTGGTTCTGATCAATATCGAAGCGGACGTCACCGTCGGACACATTCTCAAGAGGTTGGCCGACCAGGCCGGCGTATTATATTCGGTATCATCGGGTGACGAGCCGGGTTGCTTGATGGAACTTTATGATTTTGTCAGGAGCCTGGGTTTCGAGGTGATCGTCATCGGCAAGGGGAAAAACAATCCCTTGAATCCCAAGGCGACGCCGGAGATGGTAGCTGGTTCAGCCCTTAAAGCGGATAAAGATCCCTATCAGGTAGCTTCTTACGTGGATGGCACTAAGACGATGTTTGAGATGGCTTGTGCGGCTAACGCGACCGGATGCCGGCCGATGCAACGGGGAATGATCGGGCCAGAAGCGGATTTGGAGACCGTCTCCCAGATATTTGCCCTGGAAGATGATGGGGGTCTGACCAGATTTCCAGGCGCTGTGGATTTCGTCCAGGGTAACGCGATGGCTGGGGGCGTTTTCATCACCGTGCGGATTGAAAATCAACGTATACGCGAGGATCTCCACTATCTTAAAGTTGGCAACGGTAAATATTTCACGTTTTTCAGGCCCTACCATTTATGGTTCATTGAGGCGCCAATTTCTATTGCCCGCGCTCATCTTTACAAACAGCCTACCCTTGTTCCCCAAGTGTCACAAGAAGCCGAAGTGATGGCCATGGCCAAGCGTTCTCTGAAACCCGGTGAAAGGTTGGATGACTTTGGTGGTTATTCCTTTCACGGCGTAATCGATACCNNGGTGACGAATTACCATAGTTAACCATAGGGAAAGTTATACGGGGTAAGTTGGCATCTATATGTTCGTGATTCCGACGACAGAAGTTCGATGGTTTCATCAGGGGGATCTACTCTCCTCTTGGCTGTCATGGTTTGAACGCTTTCCCGATCCAGGCCACGAAGAACCAGTCAGAATTGATAAATATCTTTTGATCAATGACTCTGACGGGCTAGGGATTAAGATTCGCCAGGGACGCCTGGAAATCAAACAACGCCTGGGGAGTTTGGGCGTCGTTCAAATAAGCGACCACGTTGAGGGATTAGTTGAATATTGGATGAAGTGGAGCTTCGAAGTAGCTGAGAACGAGGATTATTTGTCGTATTTGGACCTGCCAGGATCTAACTGGATCATCGTGCACAAGCGGCGGAAATTACGCAGATATCAATTGAGGGAAAACGGTCAAGTATTGCCAGTTTCAGATACCCTGATTCCGCCCGATAGTTGTGAAGTGGAATTGACAGAGATTTGGAGCCAGGAACAGAGTTGGTGGAGCCTGGCATTTGAAGCGGCCGGTGAATTTGAAACAAGTCAAGATGTCTTGATGACCATCTCCCGGCATTTAATCGAGATTGAGGGAGCACTAAAGCTAACTGCCAAGAATTCGTTTGGTTATCCCAAGTGGCTGGTTGAGCTGAACAGGTACCGTTAGCCGAATTTTCTAACCACCCGATTTTCTCACAATATTCAGTAAGGCCTGAAGGTGTGAACATTTGCCAAGGATGGTGTGACATCTGGCACGTGACGGGTGATTACCTGCGTGATAGGATTTTGGGCGAATCATGCACCATCGGAGATACCTCAATGAGCCCACACGATAGTTTCCAGACCGCTCCATTTGCCAGCAAACACTTTCCATTACATTTGGCC
>DOXE01000450.1 GCA_003519205.1 Chloroflexota bacterium | reverse complement strand
GTGGGATCGCCTGCTCCGATAACAGAGGCAATCGCCGATAGCATCTTTGCTCCCTGATCTTCTACTCCGGGCAATGGCCCGTAACATCCACGACAGCCCATGCCGACCTGAGGACACAACGCCCCGCAGCCGGCCGCAGTGGCCGGACCCATACATACCAGTCCTTGCTCCAGTAAACATAAACCAGGTTCAGGGTTGATTTCGTATGGGCGATAGAATCGTTCGATGGACTTCTCATGTATTTCAAGCGGGCACTCCTCGCACACCGCCACCGTTCTGGCGCCTACGATGGAACCCGGTGGTGGTAATTCAGCCCCTTCTGTTAAGGCGGCTACTACCACTTGCAATACCGCCCAAATCTGGGGTGGCTCTGGGGGACAGCCGGGAATGGTATAATCCACGTCTACAACCTGGTCCAGAGATTTCACTGTATTGTAAAAGACAGGGATATCCAGTTCACCCTCTGGCACCTGATAAGTCGGCTGAGGAATGGTGCCGTCAGGGTTGTCGATCGATGGATTATCAAGGTAAACGNNCGCAGTAAACGGGCCATTTCCTCGTTTTCCGAGTTACGGACGGCTCCATTGAACAGGCACACGTCAATATATCCGTCATTGTAGTTATTCACATGCTCAATCTTGAAGTCGGCAATACAGGGGAAGAAGGCCACGTCAAAGACCGAGTCCACTGTCAAAATGTGCTCGTGGATATTTAGCACTGAGATTTCGCAGCCGCCACAAGATGCGGCCCAATACATTGCCAGCTTCGGTTTACCATTGTCTCCCATGTTCATACCTCCTCCAGCACTGGGGTGGCTTCAACCCACTGACCGTTGCCGCTAAGAACTGTTTCTTGCCAGCGCAATGGACCCAAAGCCCTCACTTGCTCGGTCATCTTATCCACCGCCTCGGCCAGAATTTTGCCTTCTGATGCTGAAGCCCATACCAATTGCACGCGCTCTTCTTCGACCCCCAGTTGGGCCAGCATGCGCTTAAGCAAAATGAAACGGCGCAGGGCTTTGATATTTCCTTCTACGTAGTGACACTCGCCAGGATGGCAGCCAGCGATCAGGACCCCGTCTGCCCCTTCCTTTAGGGCTTTGAGGACAAACTGGGGATCCACTCGGCCGCTGCACATTACCCGGATAGCGCGCATATTGGGCGCGTAATGCAGTCGTGCCGTGCCAGCCAAGTCCGCAGCCCGGTAAGAGCACCAATTGCAGAGNNTCTTTTACGCCGCTACTATTTCAGGTTTGCGTTCCTGCCCATTTGTCGCACGTACATCCCACAAGAGGCCTTCGATCTGGGAGAAGACCTGGTCATTGGTGAAGTGGGCCCCGTTGATGGCTGCGCTTGGGCAGGCTGCCACACAGGTGCCACATCCTTGGCATAACGCCGTGATGACCTCAGACACTTCTAGATCCTCATGGAATATGATGGCATTGTACGGGCACAGGTTATTACAGATGCGGCATCCTGAGCATGCCTCTTTGTTGATACTGGCACGTACGGGTTCTACCATCACTGTTCCCAGGCTGATCAGGCCGGCAACACGCGCTGCGGCCGCAGCCCCTTGTGATACTGTGTCGGGGACGTCCTTAGGACCCTGGCAGGCACCGGCTATAAACACACCCTCAGTCATGGTCGCCACCGGATCGAGCTTTGGATGGCGCTCGACGAAAAAGCCATCAAAGTCGCATCCCATTTTGAAAAGTTGAGTGATTTCGCGGGAGTCGTGGCGAGCCTCCATCGCCGGGCTAAGAATTACCATGTCCACAGGGATCCGGCGTTGTTTACCGATTAGTGTATCTTCAACTTGAACGACGATTTTTCCCTCTTCTTGGGGAATACGAGCAACGTCGGTCACGTCGGCAACTTTGCCTCGGATAAAGTGTGTGCCTTCATTCAGCAGGCGTCGGTAGAATTCTTCGTACCCTTTTCCAGGTGTGCGCATGTCGATGTAACAATTGTAGACCTCAGTATCGGGCAACCTTTCATGGATTAAGTGGGCAAACTTCAGTGAGTACATACAGCAAACTTTGGAGCAGTACTCATTGTAGTTCTCGTCTCGGGAACCGACGCAGTGGATGATCGCTACACTCTCCGGCGCAGTCTCCATGTCTCTTAGCACCACTTTGCCGTCAGTAGGTCCGGAAGCGTTCACCATGCGCTCAAACTCCAGGCTGGTAAAAACATTGGCCAACCGTCCATAACCATATTGGGGGATCTTGCCAACATCGAATAGATCGTACCCAGTTGCTACGACGATGTTGCCAACTTCGAGCTGAAGCAGTTCATCTTCCTGTTCGAAGTCAATCGAGTTGGGTTCGGTGGGGCAGAATATCTGGCACGCCTTACATTTACCTCGTAAGAAGTAAACACAATTCTCCGTGTCGATAACCGGGTATTTCGGTACAGCCTGGGGGAAGGGACGGTAAATCACCTTGCGCTTGCCAAGACCGGCCTCGAAGACATCGTCGACGACCTTGAAAGGACATTTTTCAATGCAAATGCCACATCCCGTGCAATGCTCCTCGTCTACATAACGGGCCTTCTTGCGAACATTCACGACGAAGTTGCCCAGATAACCATCCACCTTCTCTACCTCGCTGTAGGTGAGTAAGGTGATATTAGGATGCTGGCCAACTTCCACCATTTTCGGGGTTAGAATGCAGGCCGAGCAGTCCAGCGTGGGAAAGGTCTTGTCCAATTGAGCCATGTGGCCACCAATTGACGGTTCACGTTCCACCAGATATACATGATTGCCGGCGTTGGCCAGTTCCAATGCAGCGCTGATTCCGGCGATGCCTCCGCCGACAATTAGCGTGTTAGGATTAATCTCCACTGGCATCAGTTCCAATGGTTGGTGGTGGACCACTCGTTGAACGGCGCCGTTAACCAGTGCTTTGGCCTTATTTGTCGCCGCTTTCTTATCATCTGTGGTCCAAGAGTCGTGTTCCCGAACNNACGACTCTCGTCAAGCCCTTTTCTTTGATATCTTCCTCAATCAGATCCTGTCCCAGGCTGGAGCACATAAACTTGTAATTGCGGGCAACCTCCACGTTTTCCTGTTCACCGGCCCAAACAGACACATCCTCCACGTCGATGGTTCCGGAGATATTGGTGCCACAATGGCAGATATAAACTCCAACTTTTTCACTCATAACCTATCTCCTTTCGAGGTACGACAACTATCATTCGAGTGCCACATCCCGAAGATTTCTCTGTTAAGTAATGACACTTACAGCGATAGATAAAATAGTCAATAGCTTGATAACTTTCCATAGATCACCGCTCACCAGCTCGATCGCCCACTTGCTCACTTTGATAAAAAAGCAACGTCGGTGCCATGGAAACTAGTTCTTTCCCAATCCCCAAACGTCCAGGGGCGACGCCCAGGGCTAAACCCAGAAGCTGCGTGAAATACATCGCCGGGATCGAGAAATCAGTCCCGTACTCTCGATTAACCTGTCTCTGGTAAACTTCCAGGTTTATATTGCACATAGGACAGATTGTCGCTATCACATCCGTGTTACGATTCGCGGCATCCTGCAGCAATTCGTATACCATGTCCAAGGCAGCTTTTCGATTCGTGATGATCAAAGAACCTCCACAGCAGCGGGTCTTAGTACCATAATCCACCGGATCAGCTCCAATCGCCGAGATTAAGCCTTCGAAGAACTGTGGATTCTCAACATCTTCATCATCTTTCTTTGGCCGGACGAGCTGACAGCCATAATATGGCGCAACACGAAGACCTTTCAAGGGTCGGGTAACCGTTTTCTCGATTTCCTCCAACCCGACGTCATCGATGAACACCTCGATTAGATGTTTTACCTGGGTCGTTCCGTCTATATGTAGGTTGTCTGCCGCCAAAGCGAAGTTTATGTGGTCGGCCAGATCTGGATCCTCCTGGAGGTGGATATTGGTGAAGTAAGCATTCTTATAGCATCCGCTGCAGGGGGCAACAAAATCGAGGCCCTCCTTTTCAGCTAAAGCTAGGTTCCGAGCTACCAAAGTATGTGCCAGTAATTCGTCAACATGAAAGTAAGAGGTGGCACCACAACAGTTCCAATCTTCAATTTCCTGNNCAACCTGGATAATAGGCGTATTGCTTCATGAGGGCCCTCCTACTGGAATAATCCTTTTCACCATCTGCCGTAAGTTCTCGATCCCTTTAATCTTCTTCGGAAGCATGGGTAACCGCCCCTTTAAGAATAGGGCTGAGGCAGTCCGGGCTTCCTCGATCATTCCCCTAGTACCGTACTTAGTGACATAGGTGGGAGCCAAGACGGGTTCAAAGGATCTCCCGGTTCTCATAATCATCTTCACGAAGCTTTCTGAGAACTCAGGTCCGATCAAATCTTCTTGGTACTGTTCTTTCCACATGGAGTAGCGCTTTAGCGCGTACATCAAGCCGGTAATGTCAATTCCGGCTGGACATCTTACGGTGCAATGGTAACAGGAAGAGCACGACCAGAAGGTATTGCTGTTTAGCACTTCATCCTTAAGGTTCGCACCAATCATGCCGATGAGAACACGGGGTGTATGGTCCATGAACTCGACGGCTGGGCAAGTACCAGCGCACGTTCCACACTGGATGCAGGTATTAATCGGATTCCCTTCCGCAGCGTACAAGAGATTGGATATCTCTTCACTAAATGTTAGTTCTGTTGCCATATAGGTCCTCCTATTGGCTTATCGAAAAAGTTCATCATATCCCTGTCTGTAGATACGAGGTATCCTCAACATTAGTACAGACATTTTGACCGAGATCGCCGAGACGAAACTCGCAATTCAACGTTGATTCAGCCCTAATCTGATTGCACCTTCCTTTCTTCTGCAGCTTCTAACAAGGCACTAACCCGGTCCAGGAGAAATTGCGGCTCTACTGGTTTCTCAACCAATTCATCGACAG
>DOXE01000035.1 GCA_003519205.1 Chloroflexota bacterium | reverse complement strand
CGGAAACATCATCGGCTGGTCACAGCTAGAAGACGGCATAAACCACCAAATTGTCATCTCCGTTACCGAATCGGCCGTTACCCCAATTCTTTACCTAATGCTCCACGAGGACCAAGAAACAGTAGGTGAATTCGGTTTTCCAAGGACTGATCCCCAAGTCAGATACAAAGGACGATTGCCCAACCCATTCGGCATGCGTACAGACGCCGGCAACATCATCATTACCCAAGACCAGGTGTTGTCAGATACGAATTCGGTAACGATTCCTATGATAGTCGCCGACCAAGATACCTGGGTCGTCATTCGAGGTGGTACCCTATCAGAGCCGGGCGAAATATCGGGAATTCGCTGGCTACCAGCTGGCTATCATCGCAATGTTGGGATTGAGATCGATCCTGAAATAACTAATGACTCGATGCATGCCATCTTGCATCTGGACGGTGGCTTATCGCAAGAGTTTGAGTATCCTGATGGTCCTGATATTCCGTTGCAGCGAAATCGAAGTATGATACAGGCACCTTTTGCCCTAATACAGGAAAGGGATAACACATAACACCAGGTGGTGATTTTGGCAATATCTTGCTGCCAGTTCTCTCTGCTTCGGGAATGCTTTTAGCTATCACCACACCTGGAAGAGGTGTATGATGGCAAAATCGTTGTTTGTTCGCATTTGGTACGGAAGTTGGCTGTCAGCCTTTCCGATAGTAATTCTATCAATATCTGCTTGTCAATCTGGCCAAGAAAGCCAGGCATCACAACCTACCGAGACCAAGATAGCTGGTACACCAATTCAAGCCCTCATCCAAACCCAGGCACCAGAAGCGGCGATTCCGACAGATTCACCGAGTCCAACCGGTACTGGGGAGCAAACCGATGAGACCATACCGGCCACAGAAATACCGCCAACCCCTACAACTCCACCACAACCAACAAATACGCCAACACCGCCGCCCGAGCCAACCTTTTACGTGGTCCAATCGGGCGATACGCTTATCGGCATTGCCGAACAATTTGGTGTAACTTTAGAAGCCCTGGTCATTGCCAATGGTTATACCAGTGCCGACGAACTGCCCCTGATAGTTGGCAGCCAATTGCAGATACCTACATGTGAGGCACACCAGGTGTTGCCTGGAAACACGATAGCAGGCATTGCCCAACTCTGTGGGTTTTCGATGGACGAATTGGTCACTATCAATATCGAACGGTTGGCCCCTTTGGGATCGCTGGATTCTGTGCCAATCGGATTCATTTTGTATTTCTCCAGGGACACAGAGACCGTCGAAGGCGTGGATTGTAGTACCCAACCACCACGAGAACAGGTCATCGAGTACCAACCCGGGCTGGGCGAGGGTCTCTTTTGCCTGTCGCAAAAATATGGTGTTTCTACGGAATCAATCATACAGGGAAACATCGAGCGACTATCGAGTGGCGACCCTTACGGTAGCGTTTCGTTGCTCATCCCGCCCGCGGAAGGTGCCTTATACGTCGTAACGATCGACGATGTGTCGCGGGGTGTGAAAATCGGCGATATCGCCGAATGGTATGAAGTGGAGCCAGAGGCAGTAACGGATTGGAACGGCAATCCAGTTAACGATCCATTAAATGAGGGGCAACAATTGTACATCTTCGAAGCTAATCTGGCTTTTGGACTATTTCAATCTCAACCGACTGAAGAAGAAGCTGAGTAAGCTCACAATTGAAGCAGTTTCCAAACCTCTCTTGCCAAACCAATCATATCACCTAAAACGCCACCAGCCGTCATTGCCACACCTGCACCCTTTCCTCCAATCATGAGGGGCTCATCCTCATATCTTCTGGTACGAAAGCTGATGTATTTCAAATCGGCCAGTGGATTACCTTGCCGAACTCCCTTCAAACCAACAGATCCACCTTGCTCGTTGACTGCAGCTAAATATCGCAATACTTTGCCGTCCGCATTTGCGACTCGAACTCGGTCACGAATGGAAGGATCCATTGCCACGGCGGCTTGCATGAACTCATCCACCGAAAGATGGGACAGAGATGGATGATAAAGCGATTCGACCTCAATTTCTTCATCCTCGAGCGGCCAACCAGCCATCCGACCCAAAATCAATATTTTTCGTTTGACGTCTTGACCACCTAAATCTTCTCGGGGATCTGGCTCTGTATACCCCAGAGCCTTCGCATCTGCCAATGCTTGAGAAAAGTCAATACCCCGGTCAAGTTGGCTGCAGATGTAGCCCAATGTGCCACTTAATTGTCCCTCAATGCCGAAGATCTGATCGCCAGTGTCCCGCAAATATCGCAGCGTTGAAATGACCGGCTGACCCCCACCGACAGTAGATTCGTAGCGCAGTGATGGATGGGCAAAATAATGTTTCGCATCTTCCCAGGGACCAGTCAATGGTTTTTTATTGGCCAAGACAACGCCATATCCTGCTTCTAACGCTTTATTGATAACTGGTTCCATTCCAACGGCGGCTGTAACGTCAGCGACGAGGCAACGCTCAAGCCCAGCTTCCGGTAACTGGTCTAATACTTGAAGCCCATCCGGTCGTCTGCCGCCAATCCTTTGTCCGGCTTCTTTGGCATAGATGATTTGCAGCAACTGGTCATCACCCAATCCTGCGGGCTGCCAGAGCCAGCTCCTGCTATCCAATACACACACAACATCAAATCGACACCGATTACGGCTGGCAACCAGGTCTCGCGTATCTATAATTTGCCTTAGAAGCGCCCGGCCGACGCCCCCTGCACCAAATAGAATGACAGGAATATGCTTCATAAGATCTCCACAATATAAAACAAAGACCCCGTTCCAGATGGACCAGGGCCTCTGTGGGTGCACCGTAGCGCTAGGACTCACTAGGAGGTGGCGCTACGGTGCGTTTAGATAAGTTACTATCCATAAGCACCACCTCCTTACTAATAAGGATAGCAGCGCAGGTCAGCCAAATCCGGCCTACCCCGCAAATAAATGGGAATAATATTGAATCATTATATCTGTACACCATGTATTGTCAATCAGTTGATCTCAGGCATGTGCAAGAAAGACTTATCGACAGAATGGACCAATCTTTTAGCGATACTTTTATTACAATCCCTTGCATCGAGATTGGTTCAATCTCCGCATACACCTACAGGAGCTCTCCCAAGGCTGATATGAGCCGTTGAATCTCGTCTTCTGTATTGTAATGAGCAAATCCGATACGGACCAAGCCACCGCTATCCAATTTGCCTAATTTATCCATGACGGCAACTGCGTAATAATGGCCATCCCATACAAAGATCCCTTGATCGCCGAGATATTGGGCTACATCACGAGGCGTATGACCAGCTAAACTCACGGCGAAAGTGGGCGCTCGTTCCGATAATCTTTCGACATCGGTAATGCCATGAACCTGCAAGCCAGGCACTTCGACTGCTTGCCGTAGAAAATGAAGGCTAAGGTTTTCCTCATAAGACTTAATGGCATTCATCGCCCGCTTTAGTCGAAGGCGACGACCGTCGTAGCGATCAACGTCCCCGTCGCCATATTCTTGGCCGATGGATTCTAAGTAATCGATGGCAGCTTGCACTCCAGCCAGGCTTTCAAAACTCTGGGTACCCGTTTCCCATTTACCTGGAGGCCGGCCTGGTGCTGGTCGGACCTTGTAAGCCTCCAAGGAATCAAGCCATTCATATTTTCCATATAAAACACCCGTGTGGGGTCCGAAGAATTTGTAGGCAGACGCAACCAGGAAATCACAGTCTATAGCTTGCACGTCCACAGGGTTGTGCGGCGTATAGTGTACAGCATCAACATAGACAAGGGCTCCAACCTGGTGGGCTAACTTTGTTACTTGAGCCACATCCACAATGCTGCCCACTGCATTAGAAGCAAAGGTGACAGCTACCAGTCGCGTTTTTTCGTTTAACAATTCAGTAAATCGGTCAAGGTTGAGCGTGCAATCTTCCAGCTGGAATTCCAGCCAGCGGGTTTTCACACCTCGGTCGCGAGCTGCCAACACCCAGGGGGTTATATTGGCATCATGATCGAGCCAGGTCACGATTATCTCATCTCCTGGATTCCAGGTGCGGCTTATCGCCCGGCTCATCGCAAAGGTCAGGCTGGTCATATTCTGGCCGAAAACGATCTCTTCCGGCCGTTTAGCATGAAAGAAATCGGCCATGGCCTGACGAGCCTCAGCAGCGATCCGCTCAGTTCGTTGGCTGGTGATGAAAGCTCCTCCCAAATTACTGTTATCCTGAACCAGATATTGGCTCATGGCATCGATGACCCGCTGCGGCGTTTGGGTTCCACCAGGTCCATCAAAGAACACAGCCGGCCGATCTTTGACCAGGAGCTTGAGTGATGGGAATTGTTTACGCAATGGAATAGGATCAAATGGGTTTGGCATAAACTTGCTCCATGGGAAATNNAAGACATGGAGAAACTGATGCGTATAGGTAAAGAGCTAATAGGAAAACCGATTTATAGCGTGACCGATGGTCGACAACTAGGCTCGGTAAAAGATCTCTATCTGAACCTTGATCTGGATATGTTGAACGGTGTATTCCTGGGGCGCGAAGGTATTTTAACCCGAAAATCTCGATTTATCGGTAGGAAAGATATCGCCGTTTTGGGCATCGATTCCGTTTTGGTATCCGATTCTGATGTGGTCACCAACAACGAGGAAACACCGGAAGTTGAAATGTGGCTCCGGCGTGAAGATCTACAGGGAAGAGAAATAAACACCGCCGGTGGTACGAAAGTGGGGACAGTAGGCGACGTCTTATTCGATGAGGAAGCACAAGTAGTCGG
>DOXE01000106.1 GCA_003519205.1 Chloroflexota bacterium | reverse complement strand
ACTACCACCACTGCGCTCACTGGATCTATGGTCGAAACGTCCGGCCGGCGCACCTGGGTCGGTGGTAATATCGGGCGACCTCTGATAACCCAGCTTGACAAAATGAATCAAGAGGATGTCGTTGTTCAGGAACTATCGAGTTTTCAATTGGAGTTGTGGACGGAAAGTCCGCCGATTGCTGCAGTGTTAAACATCACGCCTAACCACCTCGATCGCCATACGACGATGGCGGCTTATAGCGAGGCCAAGAGCAACATTCTTCGCTTTCAATCAGTGGAGGATGTGGCGGTGTTGTCGGCCGATGATCCTGGGGCGATGGCCCTGCAGGATATTGTTCGAGGGAGGCTTAGAAAATTTAGTCTCGAATTAGTTGTAGAAGATGGCGCATTTGTACGACAGGGCCGGGTGTGGATGGCTGACGGTGGAAAGGTTTGGGGCTTGTGTAAGCTGGATGAAATACCGTTACGTGGCTGGCATAATGTCCTAAATGTTCTTGCTGCTGCCATTCTGGCAGACTCTGTGGGCGTTTCATTCGAGGCTATCCGGCAGGCCATAAAGTCATTCACGGCTGTGGAACATCGCTTAGAGTTAGTTCGTAAAATCGGCGGCGTTCAATATGTAAATGACTCAATAGCAACTGCTCCGGAGCGAGCTCTCGCAGCGTTGGATTCCTTCACCGAACCAATCATCCTGTTAGCCGGTGGTCGTGATAAAGACATGGTTTGGGGTGAATGGGCAAATCGAGTTATGCAAAGGGTGAAAGCCGTCGTCCTTTTTGGAGAGCTAGCTGGCTTTTTGCAGACATTGCTTGAGGATCATGAAGCAATGGGCGCCGGGCGGCCAATCATAACCAGGGTTGACACCTTAGATGAAGCGGTGAACATTGCCTGGGAGATAGCCCAGGAGGGTGATGTTGTTCTCCTTGCTCCAGGCGGAACGAGCTTCGATGGCTATGTCGATTTTGCCGAACGTGGTGAAGCCTTTCGACGCTCAGTTCATGGTTTACCTGTTCCCGCGACTGCCTGATGTCGAATACGATTATTGAGAAAGCTGATTTATTAAGAACCATCGAGGTGCTGATATGACAACACTCAACGTTTTCCGCAAGAATCGCAGCCGGGTCCGCTCCGGACAGATGTTTCTTGTAGATTATTGGCTAATTTTAGCCGTCGCCGGTTTGCTCATCATCGGCATGTTGATGGTATATAGCACGACATTTGACCTGGGCTTGCAATGGCATGATAAGGCTACCTACTTTTTTGAAAAACAGCTCATCGCCTTGGTTATCGGCATCGCAGGTGCTTTGATTCTCATGCGTTTTGATTACCATGGCCTGCGGCGCTTGTCGGTGCCTATATTATTGGCGACTCTCATTCTTTTAGTCGTCGTTCTCTTATTTGGCGACAGGATTCTTGGTGCCAGGCGAGGTCTTTATGCAGGTTCGATCCAGCCTTCTGAAATAGCGAAGATTGCCGTGATTCTCTATATTACTCATTGGTTGTCAACGAAAGGGGATCGCATCAAGAATTTAACTTATGGACTCATGCCCTTCTCCGTTATCACGGGTGTCGTGTGTGCCCTCATCGTGCTCCAGCCCGACATTGGAACGGCCGCTCTCATTGCTATTATTGCGTTGACCTTATTTTTTATCGCCGGAGCAGATCTCAAACAGTTCGCGATTGCTGGAACATTGGGTGGCGGCATATTTTTCTTTCTGATTACCACGATTCCCCATGCAGCGGCTCGTA
Source organism: Chloroflexota bacterium (assembly GCA_003519205.1). Classification (GTDB taxonomy): domain Bacteria; phylum Chloroflexota; class Anaerolineae; order Promineifilales; family Promineifilaceae; genus UBA11865. The sequence continues at coordinate 3,372 of DOXE01000106.1, read as the reverse complement.
TCGAATCATGGGAACAAGCGTTAAAAGACCCGACCCAGGCCGGTTGGCAAGTACAGCAAGCGGTAGTGGCCCTCGGAATCGGTGGCTGGTTTGGGGTAGGGCTCGGCGAAAGCACCCAAAAATTTGGCCCTTTGCCGGCTGCCCATACGGATGGTGTATTTGCCATACTCGGCGAAGAACTTGGATTCTTCGGCTGTATACTCGTCATCTTATTGATGACCTTGTTGGCCTGGCGAGGGATAAGAACAGCACTGGGAGCCAGGGACGGATACGGTTTTCTTCTGGCCGTAGGCATCACGAGTTGGTTATTGATTCAAGCTCTAATCAATATGGCCGTCATCACGGCTGTGATGCCATTTACCGGTATGCCATTGCCATTTTTGAGTTATGGTGGATCCTCTCTGGCGATTTCATTGATAGGCATCGGTATCTTATTGAGTATATCGCGAGATGCCGCTATGAATGTGAAGGTTCAACATTGGAAACCAATTCGAGAGTCATTACGTGAGAGTCTTGATCTGCGGCGGAGGAACGGGCGGACACATCTATCCAGCTCTGGCCGTCGTCGCTAGTCTGCAACGAATGGGTTTGTCGACAACGGACATCCTATGGGTTGGCACCAGAGGAGAAATTGAGGAAAAGCTAGTGCCACGAGCGAATCTTCGACTCGAAACAATAGAAGCAGGCGCCATTGCCGGGGTTTCCTGGCGACTCCGTGCCGTAAATGCGGCTAAATTATTAGCCAGCCTGCCGAAAGCCAAAGGCATTCTCGATGGCTTCCAACCTGATGTGTTGTTGATGACCGGAGGCTATGTCAATGGTCCTGTGGCGATTGTGGCTTGGCTCAGCCGTGTACCTTCGGCCATATATTTGCCCGATATCGAGCCAGGAAAGGCAATAAAATCGCTCAGCAGGCTGGTTCAGCGGATCGCCTGTACTGCACCAGCCTCTCAGAAATTCTTCCCAACGGGTAAAACCGAAGTTACCGGCTATCCAATTCGGCCAGAGCTAAGGGCAGCCACCAAATTAGATAAGCTTGAAGCGCTGGCAAAGTTCAATTTTCGGGCAGATCGGCCGACGCTATTCGTATTTGGTGGAAGTCGAGGCGCACGAAGCATCAATCAAGCCTTAATAGCCTCATTACCTCAATTGTTGAAAAAGATTCAGATCATTCACATAAGCGGTACGCTTGATTGGCTTGATATCGAGGCGAATTCCAATATGCTGGCTCCGGAATTGAGGACTTATTACCGGGTTTTTCCCTACTTACACGAAGAAATGGGCGCGGCCTTCAAGGCGGCTGACCTGGTTCTTGCCAGGGCTGGAGCCAGCATGTTGGGCGAGTGCCCTGCATTTGGATTGCCAGCAATTTTAGTGCCATATCCCTACGCCTGGCGATACCAGAAAGTAAATGCCGATTTTATGGTAGACAGGGGTGCGGCCGAGCGGCTAGATGATGATAAACTTCCGGCCGAACTGTCGCCCATGGTTATTAGTTTGATTCAAGACAAGACCAGGCTTGCCGAAATGTCGGCGAATGCTAAAGACCTCGACGTACCAAATGCCGGGGACAACTTGGCGAAGTTACTCATAGGTTTAGCAAAGAGAGCTATAAGATGATTAACCTATTTCTCTTATTTTGGATGCTCGTAGTCCTATTCACCGTCATTGGCTACATGCGCGGTTGGCAAAAGGAAGTAATCGCCATGTCGGGCCTGGTTGGAGCCGTCGCTGCGTTGATGCAGTTTGGGTATGAAATGGTTTCGTTGTTCGGCGTAGTCCCGGCCGATGGCATGACGCCCGAGCAACTTCAGGATGTGAGAGGTCGTCAGATCCTGATTCAAGGGATTTTCTTTGCAATCGTTGCCTTTTTCAGTTATCAGGTTGTTGCTAGCTTAGCTGTATCAGTGGCTGGAGGGCGGTTTGGGGAACGTATTCGGGCCGGGCTCGAGAGGCGTATTATTGGCATGTTGGTTGGTGCTATTAATGGTTATCTTGTAGTTGGTGGTTTATGGAGTTTGCTGGAATATGTTCCGATCCCAGATGGGTATGAGCACCTTCCCGTCGGCGTGCTATACCCATTTGATCCAAACGTCATCCTCAGGCCTGCAGCCGATACTCTTGCCTTTGGATTCACTGAATGGTTGCCCTTAGGCATCATGTCACCAACACTATGGTTGATACTGTTTTTTGTGACATTCTTTATCGTTATCGTTGCTCTAATTTGATGGAATAGAGTTTATGTCTCTGTGTGATCGTTGAAGAATGATACCATTCAAGATTCAAATGCTGGCAAAAGAAATCGAACTGAAACCAGGAATGCATGTCCACCTGGTGGGCATTGGTGGTGCGGGCTTATCAGCAATCGCTCGGGTTTTGCTTGGTAAAGGTTTTACGGTGAGTGGATCAGATCTACAAATGAATGAGCTAACGAATGACCTGTCTTCGGCCGGCATTGATATATTTGAAGGTCACGACTCTCGATTTAGTCGAGATGCTGACGTGCTCCTCGTTTCGTCGGCTATACCAGAAAACAACGTCGAAGTTTTAGCTGCCAGAGACTCCGGAATACCCGTGCTGAAACGTGCCGAATTTCTGGATAGGTTTCTGGTCGGCGCCTACGTTATTGCCATTGCCGGTACTCATGGCAAGACGACCACCACCGGGATGATCAGCCAGATCATGATAGAAGCAGATTTGGATCCATCTATCATCGTGGGCGGAACATTGCCNNGACGAATACGATCAAATGTTTTTGGGCTTAAAACCTGATGTCGCGGTGATCACGAACGTCGATTACGATCACCCAGATTTATATCCTTCAGAAAAGGATTATCAAAGGATATTTGAAGAGTTCTTGAAGAACATCAAAGAGGGCGGCCGGCTTGTCATATGCCGCGATGATCCACTAGCCAATCGTCTGGCGAGAGAAGCGCCGGACCCACATATTGAAATTGAAACTTATGGCTTGACAAAGGCAGATTGGAGAGCTGTGGATTTGAGAGTTAACCAGTTAGGCGGCATTGACTTTGTTGTTCAACGGGATCTGGAATCTGTGAGTCTTATCCGGCTTCGCGTTCCAGGCCAACACAATGTTCTGAATGCCCTGGCTGCGGTTGCCACCACAGCGGGCCTGGGTATTGAGATGAGTACAATCCTGCAGGCCCTGGCAAACTTTGGCGGGGTTGGACGGCGATTCCAGATAGTAGGTGACGTGGGCGATGTCACGATAATTGACGATTACGCCCATCACCCAACCGAGATCCGGGCCACGTTGGCTGCAGCCAGACAACGTTATCCGGGTCGAAGGATCTGGGCGGTTTGGCAACCGCACACTTTTAGCCGTACGAAAAGTCTCTTGCCCGAATTTGC
>DOXE01000322.1 GCA_003519205.1 Chloroflexota bacterium | reverse complement strand
GGAACCGCCGCCACCAGATCCGCCTACACCGGAACCGCCTGCACCGGAACCATATCCACCTCCATCTAAGGATCCGTCATCTCCGAAACCACCGCCACCTCCGGAGCCACCGGAACCGCCACCTCCGGAACCACCGCCGCCGGAACCACCGACGCCGGAACCACCGCTATCGGATCCACCCACAACAGATCCATATCCATCTCCATCATAAACTGAAAAACTAAACTGTTCTTCAGAATTTTTGGCGATAGCAGCCTATTGGCATGGCTGTCTCGCACATCCACTATTCGGGTTGTAAAATAAAGAACCATCCTCGACTATAGTAATATGAATTAGTACAGCGAGGCGCCAATGATAAAGAGACCATTTGGGAGCAGTGGATTGTGGGTAACGCCGATTGGTCTTGGGCTGGCAGCTCTCGGCCGGCCGGGATATATCAACCTTGGCCATGCCCAGGACTTAGAACAAGAATACCAGGTTGCCTCAATGGAAGCGCACGCCCACGCCGTCCTGGACGCCGCCTGGGAGGCGGGTATTCGTTACTTTGATGCCGCCCGATCTTACGGGAAGGCTGAAGTGTTCCTAGCTTCTTGGCTCATCAAGAAGAGTATTTCGCCGGACGAAGTTACCGTAGGTTCAAAATGGGGCTATACCTATACGGCCGGCTGGCAAGTCGAGGCTGAAAAGCATGAAGTCAAGGACCATACCTTGACGGTGCTGCGTCGGCAGACGGCCGAGAGCCTGGATCTGTTGGGCACTTATCTCGACCTCTACCAGATCCACTCGGCCACTCTGGATAGTGGCGTTTTGGAAAGAAGGGATGTTTTAGAGGAACTAGCCCGGCTGCGAGATGATGGGCTTACAATTGGTTTAACAGTCAGCGGGCCAAGACAAGCAGAAACATTATGGCAGGCAATGGAGAAACGCGAAGATAATCGCCCTATCTTTGGTGCAGTTCAAGCTACATGGAATCTGTTAGAGGTTTCTGCCGGTCCGGCGCTTCGTGATGCCCATCAAGCAGGCATGGGCATCATCGTCAAGGAAGCCCTGGCCAACGGCCGGTTAACACCACGAAACGACGAACCAGAATTCCAGAAAAAACGAGAAATGCTTGAACGGGTTGCCGCCAATTATGAGACGACGATAGACGCTATCGCCCTGGCGGCGATATTGAAGCAACCCTGGGTAGACGTGGTCTTGAGCGGCGCGGCAACCGTCGATCACATAGGATCTAACGTCAAGGCCCTCGATATTAACATTAGCGGCGAAACGTTAGAGGAATTAAATTCTATCGTTGAGAGCCCCACCGATTACTGGTCGACTCGTAGCCAACTGGCCTGGAATTAGGATTAATTGGTTCCTATCCGGATAAATTAATTATGAGCGCATCGCTGACTATATCAAAATTGTAACTGGAATAAAGGCACTAACCGGACGGGGGGTTGAGCAAATGATATCAGATCTTTTTGATCTTGTCGCGATAAATCTCTGGCCTACGATCTCTGAGAACTGGGATCTTGTTTCGGACTTCTTCTACCAGATCCAGATCGATCTCGGCCGTGAGCAAGATTGGCGCCTCCCCACCCTCAATAACTGTTTCTCCCCAAGGGTCGATTATGGCTGAATGCCCACAAAATGTTGTCTCTTTGGAAACGCCTACACGATTGCAGGCGATCACGAACATCTGGTTTTCGATGGCTCGAGCCCGGATCAGCGCTCGCCAGTGCTCGAGACGTGGATGAGGCCATTCGGATGGGAGTAGAACCATCCTGGCGCCAGCGATGGCGNNCAGGCCTAGGCTGCCCCATCTCGTTTCTACTAGTGTCAGGTGATCCCCGGGAACGAGATACTGATCTTCTTCCATGAGGCGAAAGAGATGGATTTTAGTGTAGACTCCCAGCGCTAACCCCTGGGAATCGTATAGCACGGCCGTGTTTCCATATCGCTCCTCCCCCATTAGCGATAGACAGGACCCGGCGATATGAATTCCAAATTGCCGGGATAATTCGGCCGTTTCAGCAAATATCCCCCGATCGACTGGCGTTGCATGGGTCGCTGCATTCTCGAGGTCATAACCCGTTGACCACAACTCCGGAAAGATGACGATATCGGAACCGCGCCTGGCCGCCTCGGCCGTTGTTTCTTTGACGATTGTCAAATTGCGGTCTGGATCGCCGAGGGCGACATCTATTTGGGCTAGAGAAATGACAATGCGCATTGTTCCCCAGATCTTACCCAGACAAGCCGGCGAAGCCGGCAAATGTTTGCATGGCCTGGATGTGCTCTGCAGGCGTCTCGAAGCCACAACCCATGGTATTGATGGACAAATGGGTGGCCCCAACGGCCTGCCATTCTTCTATCACCGTGGCCCACCTTTGGGAGTCTCCTTCGCCATACATGAGGCGCGGTTCCAGGCCGATCTCATCCCAACTGCGCCCAGCCTCCTCCAGATAGCGCCCAATCTTATCCAACGACTGCCTGGCATCGGCGGCTAAACGATAGTTGGGCATCCAACCATCACCAATCGTTGCTACTCGGCGCAAAACCGGATCAGCATGTCCCCCGATCCAAATGGGAACCGGACGCTGGACTGGCAGGGGGTTCAAACCAGCATCCGGAACCTCGTGCCATCTACCCTCATATTTTACCAAGGGCTTGGTCCACAATTCTCGAAGCAAGTCTATCTGTTCTTCTACTCGCCGGCCGCGGTTGCCAAATTTCTGGTCCAAAGCCTCGTATTCAACCCAATTCCAGCCAATGCCCACACCCAACCGCAACCGGCCGTTGCTCAAAACGTCCAACGTGGCCGCTTGTTTGGCTACCAGCACGGTCTGTCTTTGGGGCAGGATTATGATACCGGTCGTTAATTCGATATCTTGAGTAACGGCCGCCATAAAGCTGAAGAGTACAAATGGCTCGAAAAATGGATCCTGGAAGGTATAAGGTCCTATCAACCGTTGCGGCCGGTCCGGATTTGCTCCCACAACATGATCGTAGGCCAGGATGTGACGATATCCCAGTGATTCGGCCGCCTGTGCGTAATCACGGATGGCAATGGGATCAGTTCCAAATTCAGTTTGAGGAAAGACAACACCGATCCGCATATTTATAACCTCCTGAAAACAATAAATTCATATGGATAAATTATGCTACACCTATCGTACATTGCCAAAGGTACAGAACTTAATTATAATATGTGAAGAATTTCACAATACAAATTAATGAACATGTACTAACATCACCAAAAAGTCATGACTTCTGTCACTTAGCCCATTATCCAATGGGATTTAGAATTGCAGCTAGGCGGAATAGCAACTGCCTGTGTGGTCATCGTCGCTCTAGTTATTGCCAAAATATACAGGTATATGCAGCAAATTTGTGGCCTCTTCGATATGTCCAATCGGTCTATAGGGAGGCCGCTTTGCTTTTTTGGGAGGATAGCATCCAAGCAGGAGGTTAGATATGACAGCATTTGTTTCAAACACAGCTCCTGGAAATTCATCGTTCAGCAAGACATTTTACGACAGTCTACTCGAGGTGGTAGATGGTGAACACCTGCGCACGTGCTTGCAATGTGGCACCTGCAGCGGCGTTTGCCCATTCGGCTACCTGATGGAATTCCCTCCTGGCAGGATGATCTCTTACCTGCGGGCAGATATATTTGACAGAGTGATGGACAGCGAATCGGTCTGGATGTGCGTGTCTTGTTACGCCTGCACTCAGGTTTGTCCATCAAAAATCCCTTTGACCACAGGCTTGATGACTCGGGCAAAGGAAGAGCTTCTCCTGGCTGGCAACATTCCTAAGGAACTTCAAAGTGCCTTGGAGAACTCCCAACGATATGGCAATCCCTTGGGCGAATCGCCACGCAAGCGAGCTAACTGGGCTAAGGGACTCGAAACCGAGGTCGCCATCATGGGCAAGGTCAAGCGACCAGTGGACATCTTGTGGTTCGTTGGCGACTATCCATCTTACCATCCACGAGTTCAGTTGGCCTCTAGGGCACTGGTCAAATTATTAGATGTCCTGGATATTGACTTTGGCATTCTGGGTCCTGAGGAGAATAGTGACGCCGACTCTCAGCGATTGGCTGGGGAGCGCGGCCTATTTGAAATGCTTGCTGAAAAGAATGGGCAGGCTCTCAGTAAATACCAGTTTAATGAAATTATTACCACGGATCCTCACGCTTATAACGCGCTCAGAAACGAGTATCCTAAGCTGGGCATCTCTTATCCGGTTCGGCACTATACTCAATTCCTGGCCGACAGGCTTGATCAATTGCAACCACTTTTAACGCAGGAGATTAAAGCTAAGGTCACATTCCACGACCCATGTTATCTGGGTCGGGCCAACGGAGTTTACGACGAACCTCGCACACTCTTAGAGGCTATCCCAGGAATCAAACTGGTAGAGATGCAACATAATCGATCGACGAGCCTGTGTTGCGGTGGTGGTGGCGGCGGCATGTGGCTAGACGGTTTCCAATGGGAGAAAGCACACGTCCGTTTATCCGAATGGCGCGTACGCGAAGCGATCTCTGTCGATGCAGACGTTTTGGCCGTAGCATGCCCCTATGAATCGCCACGCTTTGAAGACGCTGCCAAGATGGTCCAAGGTGCCGGACAGTTACGTGTAAAGGATATCGCCGAGCTGCTCGTCGATGCCATGGAAGATTAGGGAGGGATACCCAATGAACATAGTGGTTCTGATCAAACTTGTCCCCGACTTAGTTGAAGAGCTCACTATTGACGACAGTGGTACCGACCTCGAACGGGATTGGCTACGCTTGATCATCAATGAATTTGACGACCATGCCTTGGAACAGGGCATATTGCTTAAGGAGCAAAGCGAGGGCCAGGTAACGGTTGTAGCGCCAGATACAGAAGGGGTAGACGATGTGCTTTATGCTGCGGCCGCTAGAGGCGCCGATAAGCTGATTAAGCTTCTTGGAGAGTTCGAACAGGGCGTCAACAGTCACGCCCTGGCGCGTGCTTCAGCCTCCGTCGTACAAGAGCTTCAGCCCGATTTGGTATTGACTGGGGTACAGGCACACAACGACCTGGACGGGTCGGTGGGCCCACTGCTAGCCGAATTCTTGGGAATGCCTTACGTGGGCTATATTTCCGGTGTAACTGTAGGCGACAAAAAATCCATAGCGCGAAAGGAGTATCCTGGCGGGTTGATCGCCGAGATGGAGATATCACTTCCGGCCGTGTTAGGTATTCAGGCCGCCGAAGAACCGCCTCGATATGTGGCTATTAGTAAGGTGCGTCAGGCAATGAAGACTGCCACCATCGAAGAACAAGAGATCATTGAGCTTGACTCTAGCGGTGGGCCGACCATCGGCCGCATGTTCCTTCCAGAAGCTACTGAACGAGCGACGATGATTGAAGGGGATGAGGAAGAAGTCGCTGCTAAGTTAGTCGAAATCTTCCAAGAGTTGGGCTTGTTGTAGAGGAGGAGGCTCATGAGCCAAGATATCTATGTGGTCATCGAACACCTGCGCGGTCAAGTAGCCGACATCTCCTATGTCATGCTGGCCGCTGCGCGGGTATTAGCCCAGGGAACAGGCGGAGAAGTAGTGGGCGTTTTATTAGGCCACAATAACCAAGAGCTGGCAGGCGACCTGGCCGCCGACCAAGTATTGTACTTAGACCATCCGGCGCTGGCCGAGTTCACATCAGATGCCTATCAAAAAACCTTAGCAAGTCTTATCGAAGAAAAAGCGCCACGAGCGGTTTTATTTGGTAGTACTTCCATTGGTGCAGATATAGCCAGCGTGCTTTCCGCGCGGCTTGATCTGCCTATGGTGGCTCTCTGCCGTAGCTTCAGCGCTGGCGGGAAATATGTGAGCCAGATCTGCGGTGGCAAAATCATGGCCGAAGG
>DOXE01000195.1 GCA_003519205.1 Chloroflexota bacterium | reverse complement strand
CATGGAGATCGCCAATAAATACCTTATTCCGGTTATCCCCTTTGGCGGTGGATCCGGTACACAAGGGGGTGCATTGCCAGTTTATGGTGGCATCATGGTCGATCTCAAGCGCCTGGATAAGATCATCGAAATTGATGAGAAGTCCCTCACCGTGACGGCCGAATCAGGCATTATCCTGTCTCAATTGGAGTGGGTCCTCAACGAAAAAGGTTTGACGCTGCCCCATTACCCGGCTTCGGCTAACTGTGCCACATTGGGCGGTTGCCTGGCCCCTCGGGGAACCGGAACAATCAGCACCAAATATGGTAAGGCCGAGGATATGGTGCTTAATATGGAAGTTGTGTTGCCGACCGGCGAGGTTATCCAAACTCCCTTAGTGCCACAGCATGCTTCTGGTCCTGACTTCTTTCGCCTATTTCTTGGCGCCGAGGGAACCTTTGGCATCATCACCAAGGCGACCATGCAACTTGACTACATTCCGGAGACGCGACTGTTGCGGGCGGTATTGTTTGACGATCTAGGCAAGGCGCTGGAAGCCGGCCGGCAAATCATGACNNATGGGGCATATATGGTGCTGGGATTTGACGGCGATCCGGACATTGCCGCTTTACAGGAAAAAAAGGCCATGGAGATCTGCACCGAACTTACCGCCACGGATCTTGGTCGTGAACCCGGCGAAAAGTGGTGGGAACACCGGTATGATTTCTATTATCCGCCCCAGAACCTTAAGTTACCCTGGATGTATGGGACCACAGAGACCGTTACCACCTATGACAAGATCGAGAACCTATACTGGTCCGAGAAACGGGCGGTTGAAGAAGGCTTTGCCGATTGGGGTGTTCAGTTCATTGGCCACTTTTCCCATTGGTTCCATTGGGGTGTCATGCTCTATTGCCGCTTTATCATCGAGGATCCCCCCCAAGATCCCCAGGTAGCTCTTCGCCTCCATAATAGGATTTGGAACACTGCCATGACGGCCGTGTTGGAAAACGGCGGCATGATCAACGAACATCATGGCGTGGGTCTGAAGTTGTCTCGCTACATGCGCCGCCAATATGGGGATTCCTGGCCATTCTTGCTGAGGTTAAAAAATACTATCGACCCGAATGGGATAATGAATCCAGGCAAAGTGGGCTTCGGTTCTTAAGGGTGGCTCCGGCAAATCGCAGCTGCCTATTTCGATCATCAAGTACTGAAGCCAAGGAAAGTTTACATGATAGAAAACGTTATAGAAACGACTGAAAACTGCCGTTATTGCCTGATGTGCCGCCATGTCTGTCCTGTAGGACATGTCACGAGGAAAGAAACCTTAACCCCTCATGGTTGGGGATTGACTATCGCTTCTTTAAGACGTGGTTTATTGGAGATCGATGAAAGCAGCGTCGACGTTATCTACAGTTGTGCCGATTGTGGCACTTGCCGGGCAAATTGTGTGACTGACCAGCCGTTACCCTCGGCTATTGCCGCCATGCGGGCTGAGATTTCCAGGCAAGGTCAAGCTCCCCTGGCGGCCGTGGATATTCATGAGAAGTTAGAGGCCTGGGGCAATCCTTACAGCAACGAGGTGCCAGAGGAGTCTGGAAAAGCGGCTGAGGTTGCCTTATTTGTAGGCGATGATGCTCATTTTTTAGATTCGAATAGTGTTGAGGCAGTTTTGCGGCTTCTTTCGGCGGTTAACGTTAAACCGGTATTGGTTGGCGTGGGGCGAAACAATGGGTATCTGGCCAGCTCTTTGGGTTTTCCGGAAACGGCCGCCAAACTGGCTCGGGCGACCCTGGATGAGTTGCAGCGGAGCGGTGCAAAGAGTATGCTGGTATTAACGCCAGGAGATTATTATGTTTTCCACCAACTACATGACGAGCGCCTGGGTTTGTCTTGGCCTGAAGGCATCTCTTTGCTGGAGGTTATCCCGTTTCTGGCTGAACAGATGAATGCGGGCAACCTGACATTCAACCGGCTTTCCGACACGATGCCCTTTGCCTACGTCGATCCCACACATTCGGTTCGGGTGAGTACGCGGTACGACGCCCCCCGCCAATTGCTGGCGGCCGTCATGCCTATGCCAGCCCGGGAGTTATTCTGGCGCCGGGAAAGGGCACATCCCTGCGGAAATGTCGCCCTCCAATATACCCAGCCACACATCGCCAATCACCTGACCTATTCGCGCCTGGGCGATGCCCTTGAATCTGGGGCACGATTGTTGATAACCGAGGATCCGGGTAGCGTTACCCACTTGCAGAAACATGCGGGTCNNGGGTGCTTAAGGATAATGACATTCGATGTTGGGGGGCTGTTACATTGATGAATCCTGGGCGAAATTTATTGGCAAAAGATGAAGCTGAACGTGCTACGTCGGTGCAATATGTTAAAAATTGCATCACGATGGTCAAAGAGCTTGATGGCTATGAGATGACCATCGTTCCGGGCACGGTTGGTAAGATAGAGCCAGATGCGACCCCTGAGGAGGAGTGGGGGTGGGCGGTCCAGTCCTTGAAGGAGTGCTATGAGCACGGCAAGAAAGAAGGAGTTAAGATTGCGATTGAGCCGATCAACCGGTTCGAGACCTACTTCATCTCTCGAGCTGCCCAAGCCTTAGCGTTAGCTGAGGCTGTAGCTGATGATTGTGGAGTTTGTCTGGATGCTTTCCATATTAATATGGAAGAAGCCGATCCTTATGAGTCTATTAGGAGCACAAAAGGTCGTCTCGTCGACTTCCACGTGGCCGATACCAATCGATTTGCTTGTGGACAGGGTCATTGGGATTGGTTGAAAGTCGTCGGCACCCTGAAAAGCATTGGCTACGATGGCGCCCTGACGGTGGAATTCGTTGCCCCCATCGACCGCACACCGGCCAATCCATATCCTGATGCGATTGAGACAGATCCGGTGGATATCACTCCGGAACAGAAGAAATTCATCGAGGAACACGGGTCGAGTTTGCTTTCTGAAGAATTTTATAGCTGGCAGGTGGAGACCTGCGCCAAGACGCTGCTCCCTCTCATCTCGTAAAAAAGCGATCTCCGTTAGTAATACCAGGTCCACCTGGCTCGGAGATCGATTGAAACAGAGCTCATATGTTAAAACAACGCGTCTTCAAGCATTTGGCTCATGATGCTTGAGGACGCGGAGTAGTTGATCTTGTTATTCTGGTCGAATCGTGGTTGGTGTCCCGTCCACTGCAATGGATGGAGGTAAACGCATGGGCAAAACGATCGTCATTATCGGCACGTTGGACACAAAAGGCCCTGAAATTGCCTACTTGCGGGATCGGTTACAGGCACTGGGCTTGAAAACTACCGTCGTCGATTCGGGTATTCTGGGAGAGCCATTAGGGATCCAACCCGACATCGATCATGGCCAGGCAGCCACTTACGGCGGCACGACCATCGAGGCGTTGCAGAATGCTGGCAGCCGGGGAAAGGCCGTGGCCGGCATGCGCGAAGCGCTCAAAAAACTGACCCTTTCCCTATTCGACGAGGGAAAACTAGATGCTATTGTCAGCATGGGCGGGGCAGAGGGCGCCGTGATGGGTGCCGCCGCCATGATGGTCTTACCAGTTGGTGTACCCAAGGTTCTAGTTTCACCGATTGCCTCTGGCTACCATTTTTTTGAGCCACTGGTCGGAACGAGAGATATGATCGTCGTACACTCTGTGGTGGATATCCTCGGCCTGAACCCTATTGCCTGTACCATCTTCGATAACGTAGCCGCTGCGCTCAAAGGCATGTTAGACCATGGGCATAGGCTTCCCCGGCCGGAACCAGGCCGACGTTTTGTTGCCATGACTATGTTAGGCAACACCACCACAGCCGTGATGGCGGCCAAGGACCTCCTGGCCGATCGTGGTTATGAGGCTGTCATATTCCACTCTAATGGTGTTGGAGGTCCAGCCATGGAGGAATTGGCCGAGATGGGCCAGTTTGTAGGCGTCATAGACTTCACCACCAACGAGATCTATGATCCGATGGTAGGCGGCATTCACGATGGTGGACCGGATCGGTTAAAACAGATAGGTTTGTTAGGCTTGCCCCAGGTTGTTGTGCCCGGTTGTATCGACTTCAGCGTTTGGAACGCTGGGACAGTACCAGCTACTTTAATGGACCGGCCAATTTATGATCACAATCCAGAATACACCCTTGTTAGGGCTAGCCACGAAGAGATGATCGAGTTGGGGCACCTCTTCAGCTCGCGATTGAATATGGCCAAGGGACCGGTTGTCGTCGCCGTACCTACCAAGGGATTATCCATTCCTAACGTACCTGGTGGCCCATTTTGGAACCCCGAGGCAGATGCCGATTTCTTGTCCACTGTACAGACCGAGATCCGCGAGGACATTCCGGTCTTGACCTACGAACGGCACGTCAATGATCCTGAGTTCGGCCGGGAAGTGGCCCAACTGTTCGTCGATCTAATGGCAGAAACCTGATTATATACCCTTACTGTGCCAGGTTTGTCTTCGCCATTGTGTGGCTGTCAACTATCACCAGCTTTACTTAACATAAAGGAGAAAAGACCATGATTGCTAAAAACGGACGTAATTACGAGGATCTCCCTCATTTTACCGAGGGAGATGAAGGTTTTCGGAGCAAGTTCCTGTCCTGGGACCTGGGCGATTTGACATTCGTCGATATTCAGGAATATCTCAAGGAAAAAGATCTCATTATCGTTCCCATGGCCAGCTTGGAACAACACGGCCCGCACTTACCCCTATATACCGACACCATCACCGCCATCGAGATGTCCCGTCGGGTCTCGGAGATCATCGCCGTTTTGCACACCCCGCCCATTTGGACCGGATATTCTCCCCAGCACATGCATAATCCGGGCATGGGACGTGGTACGATCACCATTCGTAGCTCCACGTTGCTATCTCTCATTCATGACGTCGGCCGGAGCCTGATTCACCATGGCTTTAATCGCATCATTTTCATGAATGGCCATGGTTCCAATGTGAAAGTGATCGACCCGGTACTCCGCCAGTTGCGTTACGAGACAGGAGCGCTTATCGGCTTCGTCAAGCCCTACATGGAACGTTACTATGGCATCCTCGGGGATCTGATGGAGAATCCGCCCGACGAGACGCCGGGTTGGCACTCGAGCGAGCTAGAAACGTCTCAAGATCTAGCCTGGAACGAGAATCTGGTTCGAATGGAGAGGGCTGAATTTACCCGGGCACATATACCCGAATTTTTGCCCAAAACCTTTGCCAAAAAAGATGGTATGCCCGACGTAGAGTTTGATGGATACACCTATTTTAACTTCCCCATGGACCATCACGAGTTCATTGAGAGTGGTGTGATCGGCAACCCGTTAAGGGCGACTAAGGAGAAAGGTGAAGAGGCTTTTCGCCGTCTTTCTGAACACGTGGCTCGGGGTATTCTGGAGTTGATGGAGGTGCCTGTTGAGGTCCACGATCGAGAATTTCGGGACCGGGTGATGTAACATGAAAGTAGGTGTTTTCAGCTTTGTATTTCAGGATTTACTTTCCTATGAAAAAGCGTTGGATTGGATCGCTGGCACCGGTGCCGAAGCTGTGGAAGTTGGTTCGGGTGGTTATGTGGCCGAACTTGGAGAATCGTACTGCAAGCCGGCCGAATTGCTGGAAGATGAAAATAAATTGGCCGAGTGGAAAAAACTGGCCGATGATCGCGGGCTTGAAATCAGCGCCCTGAGTTGTCATGGCAACCCGCTTCATCCCAACCCTGCCATTGCCAACCTTCATCGACAGCAGTTTCGCGATACCGTTCGCGTAGCCGGTAAAATCGGCGTGCGCCGGGTCATCACCTTTTCCGGCTGCCCAGGAGATAGCGAGGGCAGCCATTATCCTAATTGGGTTACCTGCCCATGGCCCCCAGATTTTTTGCGTACCCTGGAATGGCAATGGAATGAAAAGGTTATCCCTTTTTGGCGAGAAGAGGTTGATTTTTGCCGCGACCACGGTGTGGATATGATCTCTTTGGAAATGCATCCGGGCTTCGTGGTTTATAATCCCGAGACTCTGCTGCATTTGCGCGATGCGGTGGGGCCTGAAATTGGGGCCAACTACGATCCCAGCCACCTGTTTTGGCAAGGCATCGATCCTATTGCCGCAATTCGTGCTTTAGGTGAGTCTATCTTCCACGTTCATGCCAAAGATACCGAGATCGATCCCTTTAACACAGCCGTAAATGGTGTGCTTGATACAAAACCCTACGCGGATGAAATCAACCGCTCTTGGATATTCCGTACCGTGGGTTACGGGCACGGGCAGAAATTCTGGAAAGACTTAGTTAGCAACCTGCGTCTCGTCGGTTATGACTACGTTCTGAGTATGGAACATGAAGATAGCCTGATGTCCTTGCGCGAAGGATTGGAAAAAGGTGTTAGCTTCCTGCGCGACCTGGTGTTAACCGACGAACGTGGCAAACCTTGGTTTGAGTCATGAGATTTTGTCACTGAATCTACGGTTCTTAAGCGGCTTTATCCAAAACCGGCCGGTTGGGGCCCGATTTTTGTTGATGGGCATCCTTATTCTTGCTGTAGAATAATTCTAGCACCTATGCTTATCCTTTCGTTGCTTGTTTGAAGGATGAGTGCTTAGTAAGGAGAGGCTCGTGCGTGTTGATTTAAATTACGGCCGGGAAGGCTTGACCGTCAACCTGCCAGATTCGGCCGACATCATCACCCCTGATTATTTACCTGGCTTGCCTAATGAGGCAGCGGCCCTGATACAGGCAATTCGTTTGCCCATCGAATCGCCACCCCTCGGCCAGTTGGTGAAACCTGGCGATACCGTCGTCATCGTACACACCGACATAACCCGGGCAACGCCAAATGACCGAATAATGCCGGTTCTTCTA
>DOXE01000104.1 GCA_003519205.1 Chloroflexota bacterium | reverse complement strand
TCAACTTTTCTGGCAGGAAGCAGTTTTCTGCCAACCAACACCATGTATAGAATGGCAGCAACAAGTAAGGGCAAGCCGATAAGGGCAAATTCGAAATAGCCAAAACCATCCAAGCCGGCAGTCATCAGAGATTCGTTGACGATGATATTGGGAGGGGTTCCAGTCAAGGTTAGCAATCCGCCCGTATTGGCAGCAAAAGCTAATGGCATTAAGAACTTGGAAGGAACGCTGCCAATACGCCAGGCAGCAGAAATAACGGCTGGCATCAGGGTGGCCACAGTTCCGGTGTTACTGATGAAAGCCGATAAGATAGCCGTGGCGGCCATCATCACCACTAAAAGCCGTACCTTATTATTCCCAGCCAAACGTAGCATGCGTTCCCCCAACCAGGCCGTCACACCCGTTCGGGATAAGCCATCACCTATCACAAATAATGCAGCGATCATGATAACGGTTGAGTCACCAAAGCCCGAGAGCGCTTGATCGAGGGTGATGATGCCAGCCAGGAATAGAGTCAGTAGCGACAACAAGGCAACGACGTCAGCTCTAAGCCGGCCAAAAATGAAAAAGATTATCGTGATAGCCAAGATAACAAAAGTTAGAATCATGACGATGGGCTCCCAGTATCTAATATGGAACGAATGTGTCAAACAAACATAAAACGATTTCGATCGTATATCATAACGGACAAAGACCCGAAAGGATCCGGCACATCCATCTACCGGCCGCCTTCGGGTCTTTATGGTGCAAGGCCAGGATCCCTGACCTCGCCTGTTTCAGTTCTTACTGGCTCTCTTAATCAGTACGGTTCTCGGTTTCTTCTGCGGCTTCTTCCAGAGCTTCGCCCAGACCAGCCATCATTTCGGCCTCGGTCAATTCTGAAGCGCCAGCGGCAACATCGGCAGCACCTTCAGCTACCAACTCTTCGGCCGCCTGGTGCATGCCGCGAGCTGCGGCCATTTCAACCAACCCTTCAGCCGTCAATTCGGCACCAGCTGCAGCTAATTCTTCGCTTCTTTCGGCCATTCCAGCAGAAACAGCCATCCTGGTGATGCCTTCGGCCACTTCCTCTTCCCCAAGATCGGCTATTTGCAATCCTGTCTTGGCAATCGCCTCTGACAATGCTCGGGTGGCTCCGAATCGGAAAACTGTATCCACAGCGATCTCATGGAGCGTCTGACCCCGGTCCTCCAAAAAGTCAGCCAAGATGGGCATGCCCATGGCGTCGGCAACTTCACTTACAGCCATGAGTTGTCCTGATATGGCGGCTAACTCCATGCATTGCCCCAGATCCTCTTCGGCCAGGACTCCCACCAACGCACTTTGAACAGCCATATCTTCGGAAGCAGAGAGTAATTCTACACCTTCGGCAATGTCAACTACCCCAGCCTCAGCTACAACGTCGCTTAGCAGTCCCACGCGATCGGCAACCTTCATAGCATCAACCCCACGGGTCACATCACTGGCACCGGCCGCTAGCGCCGCTCTGCTAACGCTTTCTAACTCATCGGCCGCCTCCAATTCATCCAATCCTCCGGCAACATCCGCCAATCCTTCCAAGGCTTCCTCGACACTCATCGCTTCGACCTCCTCGGCCGCTTCCTGGAACTCATTCCTACTTTCTTCCGTCATTTTAATGCCTCCTTTTGGTCTTAGACGTTTAGATAAATAAAATCATGCACGATTTTCTGCAAAAAACCTTACCCGATTACTTAATGGTGAGGTTCCCTACTCTCACACTGAAACAATTTCAGTTGGACTCGTAATTTGTGGGCAGTAAATCAATAAAGGATACTTGAACTTATCTACACGGTATAATACTTTTTCAGAGAGTTTAAGGCAACGAAGCTGGCTTACGAGTTTTCCTCCTTCGCTTCGACCATAATCTCAACACTGGTACTGGTACCAATTCTGTTTGCTCCGGCTTTAATCATCTTCCTGGCGCTCTCTAGGGTCCGGATCCCTCCTGAAGCCTTCACACCCATATCAGGGCCGACCGTCTGTCGCATCAAGGCCACGTCTTCAATTTGGGCGCCACCACTGACAAATCCGGTTGAGGTTTTAACAAAATCTGCCCCTGCTTTTTTAGCCAATCGGCAAACACGAACCTTTTCATCGTCAGTCAACAAGCCGGCTTCGATTATGACCTTGCAAAGGACTCCTCGACTATGTACTGCGCGCACAACGCTTGCGATCTCCCCCTCGACTAGGCTATCGTTCTTCTCCTTTAGGGCGCCAATGTTTATAACCATATCGATTTCCGTCGCACCATCGGCGATTGCCTGCTCGGTTTCCCTGACTTTATCCTCAGCCACGACCGCCCCAAGCGGGAATCCAATGACGGTGCCAACTTTGATATTCGAATCGGCCAATATCTTCGCGGCATGTTTAACATGGATAGGATTGATACAAACGGATGCGAATTTATGTTCGAGACTCTCCTGACAAAGTTGGGAAATCTGTTGGCTAGTTGCATCAGGTTTTAGTAGCGTATGGTCGATGATACCGGCGATCTGAATTGGATCTTCGTCGATTAACTCGATAATCTGCTCGGATGGCATATAATCCAGAGTAGGCATTGCCTCGATCACCGACCGCACCAACTGAATCAACTTTTGGCCTGCAACCTGAGCCATAGCTAAAACCTCTTCGTGGCTGTCAGGCTGTTGATCGGGTTCACCGGTGGCTTTATTGGTGATGGCTGAAAATCCGAGAACCCGCATCCCGGCATGGTTGGCAGCCGTTACCTCAGGTACTGTCGACATGCCAACAGCATCTCCCCCGATGATGCGCAAATAACGGCGTTCGGCTGGCGTTTCAAAGCTGGGTCCCGAAACCGCAGCATAAACCCCTTGCTGAATCGACAAATGCTCCCGTTTGGCGATATTTAATGCCAAAGCTCGTAAATCGGGTGCATACGCGAAGGTCATATCAGGAAAACGAGGGCCAATGTCGGCCTCATTGGGACCGATAAGGGCATTGGTTCCCATGGCATTGATATGATCGGTAATCAACATAACATCGCCGGGTTCAAAGTTAAGGTTCAAACCACCGGCCGCGTTGGTGACGATAATTGATCTGGCCCCAAGCGCACTCAATACTCGAATGGGGAAAACGATCTTGGACATTGGGTAACCTTCATAATAATGGAGTCGCCCTTGCATGACGATTATGTTTTTACCCGCCAACTTGCCCAAGACCAGGCGTCCCGCATGCCCTTCAACAGTTGAAATTGGGAAACCCGGAATCTCATTATATGGGAAAAAGGCCTCCACCTCGATCTCGTCCACTAATCCACCCAATCCCGATCCCAGGATGACTGCTATTTGGGGTCTGATCGAAGTCCTGGCCAGAATATAATCACGAGACGCGTTAAGCCTATCCAAATAGTCGCTCATCATTCACCCTCAAAATTTATGTCAAATAAATCGATTATATTATTTGCTAACCAATTTCTATTTTCTACTTTTTTCTTGAGATTGGTAGAGCAATACCGCAACAGTTCTGGGCCCTACCAGGTATTTTGAATTATTTACGAACGGCGCCTGAGTTGGTTCACAGATGTCTTCTGGATAGGGCAGGTAAGTATCGATCACCCGGCGCCAACCATTGCCCACCGTTGAAGGAGGTCTTGGCAATTGAAATTCGAGCTCACCCCAATATGCATTTAACATAAAATGAAAAAGGCATTGCCCTTTCATGCAACGTATCGTCAAGGCCAGGCTATGCGAACTGTTGCCCCAATCGGGTTTATTTAACGCGACGCCATGCCACTGTATCTTAGCATTTTGTAAAAATTCGGTCAGTGTCATTGCCTGATTACCCCGGATCACGTCAAGATTTAAACGCAGTTCGATCAGTCTCTTGACAAATCGATGGACATCACGGTGTTTATCCAGTAACGTCCAATCGAGCCAACTGATCTCATTATCCTGGCAATAGGCATTGTTATTTCCTTTTTGTGTGCGCCTTATCTCGTCACCCATTAGCAACATGGGCGTACCCAATGATAAAAGTGTAATGGCCAAAAAGTTCTTTATTTGCCGGTTACGGAGATCTTCGATTTTGGGATCGCGAGATGGACCTTCTACACCATAATTCCAACTGATGTTGTGATTGTGGCCATCTTGGTTCCCATGATGATTGGCTGCGTTATGTTTCCGATTATAAGAGACCAGGTCATTCAGTGTGAATCCATCGTGGCAGGTTACAAAGTTGATGCTTTTCTCGGGTTCTCGGTCTTCATGGGCATACAAATCTGGACTGGCCAGTAACCTGGCTGGCAGCATCGAAACCATACCACGTTCGCCTTTCAAGAAGCTCCTTATGTCATCGCGAAATTTACCGTTCCACTCCGTCCAGCGATCACCTATAAAACTGCCAACCTGATATAACCCGGCCGCATCCCANNGGGTTGGCCACTTTCACCTCGCGATAATATTGAGGCCAGGTCAAATCGAAAGCCATCAACGTGCATTTCCTCTACCCAATAATGCAAGCTATCGAGGATAAGCCGGCGAACGACGGTGTTACTGGCATTCACCGTGTTTCCCGTACCACTGTAATCCGCATATCGAGATTTATCTTCCTCCAGGATATAGTAGTTATTATTTCCGAATCCTCTGAAACAAAATGTCGGGCCATCTTGCCCACCTTCAGCCGTATGATTGTATACGACGTCGAGAATAACCTCTATTCCAGCACGATGGAGGGCTTTGACCATGTCCCGAAACTCGTCTAGTGAGCCGAGCGGATCCTTACAGGAACAATAGGCACTATGTGGAGCAAAGAAGGAAACCGGGCTGTAACCCCAATAATTGGTCAAACCTTCTGGCGCATCTTGCTCATCAAACTGGAATACTGGCAATAGTTCGACGGCCGTTACGCCCAGCTCTTTCAAATAGGGGATCTTTTCGATTAAGCCGGCAAAGGTGCCACGTTTCTCGGCTTCCACGCCTGAACTGGGGTGTTTTGTAAAGCCTTTTACGTGAAGTTCGTAAATAACGGTCTGGGTATAAGGGCGATTGAGCGGCTTATCCCCCTCCCAATCATACTGGCTTAAGTCAGCAACCACGCTTTTCATGGCCGTGGCGATATTGTCACCTGGCTGTTGGGCTGAGATTCGGCTGTAACTACTCGGAACCACAACCGCCTTGCCGTACGGGTCTATTAAAACTTTGTCACCGGCAAAACGTAAACCTTTTTGGGGATTGAATGGACCGTTTACACGATATGCATATACCTGTCCTGCCTTTAGACCGGGTACAAAAACATGCCAATAATAAAAGGTTCGATTCCGACTCGGCCGTAGGGTCACCGTTCGAGTTGGCTTAGTATCCTCGACGTCGTCAAAAAGCAACAACTCAACTTCCGAGGCATTTTTTGAGAAAACGCTAAAATTTACCCCATCTGGATGCACAGTGGCACCTAGTGGAAAACACCCTCCTCTTCTAATCACTGATTTCTCTTTACGCTTCATTTTAGGACTACGTCTTAGGACAATCCGTTGTTTATTCACAAATANNACCTTCCACCCGATCAATGTCTGAAATAGGGACGGTGACATCCTTCTTCCCCCAAAGGTGACCTCTTCGAAGCACCAAATGAGTGACTTTGTTTTTTTCTGTAATTCTCCTTCTTGTAAGTCAATTAATCGCTAATTTCGCCGGAAAGGTTAGCCTCGAAGGAAATTCTCATCCGGCTGTGCGTCCCAAGCATAAACAACGTACGTTCCGCCGATCTTATCTTGCCAACCTTGCCGACGGTTATCAACGAGGATCCAGGCAAAACCAAGGTATAGGGGAAATGCAGCAATAAACATGCCAATGAGCCGTAATATCGCCTGCCAGAACTTTAAAGTTCCGCCATCCTTAGCAACAACTCGCAGCCCCATGATCATCATCCCTAATGTTTGGCCGGTTAAAATCCAGAAACCCAAAATATATCCAAAGACGATAAATGTTCCTGCTAAACTCGCGAAAAACGTGCCAATCACATTGCCATTTTGTGAAGCCTCACTGATGGGCGAGAACAAATTTTGAAATCCCAACAATTGCACGGTTGCGGCTAGTAGCCAAGAGCCTAGTGCAAGAAAAACAGTAAGAAAAGCGATATCCAAGGCGAAAGCTAAGAGGCGACTGATGAATCCTGCGTAATATGCCAGCAACGAATTCTCTCTTAAGGGTAAGTGTTGCTTTTGAACTGCCCGGACAAGCTGTGGATTNNAAAGGCTGTTCAATGAAATTATCACCGCTAATGGTTCGCTCTCGTAACTCTTCAATGCCCTCGTCAATCATCCCCTGGCCCTGAGCTTGAACAATCTCCTGTATGAAGAGTTGAATGCGCGGATTCGTGACCATATCATCCATAGTATCGTCGGCGGCCTGATTTATGGCGGCTTGAGCTAATCTTCGGCTGCTTAAATCCTCTGCACGACCCAGGTTTATCCAATGATCGACTTGTGATTCTCCTCGCTCTAGAGCGTTGTCAAAGCCACGGCGAATGGGGCGAAATGTCCTACTTCGGCGGAAGGGGCCAAGAATCGTGTCTATAACACCAGCCACCGATAGGCTCACGTTATGCATGATCGATCCACCTTTTTTGGCCTTCGAACTGGCGTCCGTCATCATGCCCAGCATCAGATATCGAGCTGTTTTATCCTGAGACTCACCTAATCTTTCATCCCATTCAGACATAGGAATGAGGACATCTTCAGGCCGACGAAGGGGCAATTCTGTATCGGCCTCGACCTCAGCCTGTTCCAACCTGTCGCTGATTGTATCAAGTGCCAGGAGGGCGCTGCCTAATGTGGCTCGTGTAAATACCCTTCCTGTTGGCGCTGAGGGACCAACCCGGTCATTCGCCTGCGTTTCGAGTTGGT
The DNA here is from genome assembly GCA_003519205.1 of Chloroflexota bacterium. Classification (GTDB taxonomy): domain Bacteria; phylum Chloroflexota; class Anaerolineae; order Promineifilales; family Promineifilaceae; genus UBA11865. Next base: position 3,836 of record DOXE01000104.1, on the reverse strand, counting down.
CAGGAGGCTCCAGCGTGGATGATGACACACCCTCACCTGTTTCCATCGTTCGATCCTGGTTGGGGAGATCCAGGTTGTTTTCGGTCTCCAATTGATGGGAAAGGGTCTGATTTTCGTCTGATGTCGGCGTATTGTCTGAGGAATTAACAGTGCTGGATTCGTTTTCAAACTCGTCGTTGGCAGGAAGACTTTCGACTGTGTCTATCATTGGCTTACTGCTCCTTTCTCGCTACCTTCATTCTATACAAAATTATCGCCTATTCGAACGCAATATAGACCACATAAGCCATAATGCAAGCGTTACCATAAGAATAAAGCCAACTACGATGAGCCAGGTTGGCAGATTCCAAGGCCAGGACAGATCCAGGGAAGGGATCAGTAAAGCCAGGGCGATAGTCAGGGTACCAACCAATATGGCCAGGATGACCCGGTTAGCCATTTGATTTAGTTGTTTGGTGGCCTGAGTCATCATTGGAACTCGAACCTGCAGCTCCATATCCCCTCTATCGATTCTATCCAAGATACGCATAGATTGGCGAGGAAAATTGTTAAAAAGATCAAACCATCCTGCCGCACCGCGTAACACACTTGGACCCCAAGAATTAGGTAAAGCCAGTTTCAGCAAAAACCGACGGACATAGGGACCGGAGACTTCAAAAACGTCAAAATCAGGGGCTAATCTCTTACCAACGCCTTCCATGATGACAAGGGTTTTTAGCAACAACCAATAATCGCTGGGTATTTTTAATTGGAATTCGTAAATGATGGGCTGTATTTCAACCAGCATGTCGCTGGCTGAGATCTCTTTAAGAGGCAAGCCATAATATTTACGGAGTAAACGCCGGAGATCTCGCTGTAATCCAAATTGATCCACGCTTGGGCTGGCAATATGCATGCGTATCAATTGCTCGATAATGGCTTCGACATCAAATTGAATGATCGCAATATATAGGCGAACCAGGTTGGCCCGGTCGGATGAATCCAAATAACCAACAGTGCCAAAGTCCATCAAACCGATGATTTCACCGGGCATGATTAGAAGATTGCCTGGATGAGGATCAGCATGAAAAAATCCGTCCTCTAAAATCTCCTGGATGACAAACCGAGCGGCATGCATGGCAATGTCCTCGCGATCGTAACCGGCAGCGTCAATGGCAGCGATGTTATCAGCTTTGATGCCCTGGATGCGCTCCAGGACCATCAGGCGTTCTGTGGATAGTTCCCAATAAACCAACGGAATATAGATGTAAGGCTCATCGGCGAAATTTTCCCGGAATCGATCTGCATTTCGCCCTTCCCTTCGGTAATCTAACTCAGAGCGAAGAGCGATGCCGAATTCTTCAGCCAGGCCTACCGGATCGAAGGGTCTTGTCCAGGCCAACCGCTCATTAGCGAGTTGAGCTATATCCAAAATGATAGCCAGGTCAGTTTCGATAACCTTTTCGATGTTGGGTCGTTGAACCTTAACCACAACATGAGTGTGATCAGGTAACATGGCGGCATAAACCTGGGCCAGCGAGGCCGAGGCGATGGGTGTTGGATCAAAGGCCAGGAATACCTCTTCGATGGGTACCCCTAACTCTGTTTCGATTACCATTTGCGCTTGTTCCCAGGGAGCTGGCGGTACGTCGTCCTGCAGTTTGCTTAACTCCTCAATGAAAGTGGGAGGTAGTAATTCAGGCCGGGTACTGGCAATCTGGCCCATTTTTATGAATGTCGGACCAAGTTCTTCAAGCGCCTCTCGCAAATGGGTTGCTGCCGATCGAGGTGTCTTTGGTTCTTGATCCCGGCCAATTATTCGATCTGGTAGGCGCAACATGCCACCCAGGCCAAGCTGCGTGATAATCGCACCAAAACCATGACGGGCCATGACTTCAGCTATTTTGCGATAGCGTCTAAGGTGACGGGGTCTAAAAAATACCATGGGAGTTTTAAAAAAACGGCTAGCCAGATCGTAAATCTGCTGCAACCGGACTGGTTGTGATTATCTCCTACGAACCTACGCGATGCGTGGGTTGCCTGGGATTTTTAAATCGAAGCCCAAGGATTATACGGAATATCGGGTCGGCATGCATCCCCAAATAGTACCCTGGTACTGGGATTGGTCTGGCTCATCCTTCCTCGGGATGCGGTTTATTGGGGCGGTTCAGCCTGGATAGAATCCTCCTGTAAATAGAAGGTTTTTCTGGCTTCTCTTTTGGAACTTTTTCGGGAAATGGCGATAAATCAAACATCTTGCGCCAGGCGTAAGTGCCTACAAGTTTAATCGTCGCCAACACGGGGGCTGCGAGAATCGCGCCAATGAGTCCGGCCAGGGTGGCCCCCATAAAAACGCCAATGATGACCACTAAAGGATGCAAATCCAAGGCACCCCCCACAATACGGGGCACCAAGATATTGTTTTCAATTTGTTGGATAATAATCATCACAGCGATAACGATCAAAGTATAAACCACCGGATCCAGACCCAAATAATTGGTAGGCTGAAAGAAGGCAACGATAGCGGCAACCAATGTGCCAATAAAAGGCCCAATAACGGGAAGAAATTCTAATAATCCTGATAAAACGCCCAAGGCAAAAGCATTTTGCACGCCTAAAATCGTCAAGCTGATCCATACACCCAGAAAAATGACGAATGCTAGAATGATTTGGCCTCGCAAATAGGCTTCCCAGATGCGGTTAAATTCAAATAGCATACGTTCAGTATCTCTGCGATAACCAGGTTGGTACACTGCCCGGCTGATATACCCACCAAGCCTGCCCATTTCAAAGGCTAAATAGATGGATACAATGAAAGTGAACAAGATAACGGTGATAACATCAACGGTTGAACTCAAAATCACGACAACGGTTCGGCCGCTCTGGTTCACTATCGGCAAGATTATAGCAAGCAGCCGTTGTCCAATTGTTTGCCAGTCAATGGAACCCCAGATTGAAGCCACTTCCAGACTAAACGGCCCGATAGTTAAGACATCTGTGGTCGAGAACCACCCTACAATCCCTTCGAGCAGATCAGGCACACTGTTAATAAAATTACTGACCTGTCTAAAAGTGCTCACCCCCAACACCACGCCCGATGCCAAAAATAATATGGCCAGAAAAAAATAGGTAGTGATAATGGCTGTACCGCGTTTCAAAGGCGTATGCTCAGTCACCCAATTGATGAGAGGAGTTAATACATAGGCGATGATTCCTGCAGCTACGATCCTCAATATTAAATCTGTAAAAGTGGCAGCGACAGCGACAATTACGATCAAAGTAATGACGGCAACAAGAATCTTGACACTTCTGTCCCAAGGTGGCGAGTCTTGGGTTGATTCTATTGTCTCTTGTTCTTGATCGATCTCGTCCATTTCGTACCAGCCTAAGTTTTCATCTCCTCTTCTTGCTTTGTTTTCTCCTCGGTCATGATCATGTCCCGTAATATCACAATCACGGCAATAACCAAAATTAAAAGGACGCCGATAATAACCCTTTGTGTGGTGCTGGGAAGCTGTCGAAAGTGATCCATAAATTGTAAATCTTCACCAGTTTGAGCACGAAATGAGTTTAATACAAACATGTTAACCTCTCTATTGCCTGTAGGATATCTCAAAATCCCATCCGTCGGCCAGAAAAACGACTAACTTTATTTGTGTCTGTGTTCGTGTTCGTCTTTTTTCTGGAACCATTTCCAGGGCTGCCAAAGCCAAACCAGGAATATCAGGCTAAGGATAATAAGGAGCCAGCCATAGAAGGCGGCTTCGCCATTGATGACCAAAACAATGCCGGCGCCACCGGGTGCAGCAGCCAGGGCTGTTAATAAGATTTTGCTTTCTGTCTTAACGTCCACTGTT
>DOXE01000353.1 GCA_003519205.1 Chloroflexota bacterium | reverse complement strand
GCCGAAGCCAAACGGTTAGGCATTCCCAAGGCTTATGGTTCATACAAAGAACTTTTAGCCGATCCCGAAGTCGAGGCCATCTACAATCCCCTGCCTAACCATTTGCACGTGAGCTGGTCGATTGAGGCTTTGGAAGCCGGCAAACACGTCCTGTGCGAAAAACCGATCGCCCTCTCGGCCGCTCAAGCCCAGCAATTAGTGGATGCCGCCCGACAATATCCTGACTTGAAAATCATGGAAGCCTTCATGTACCGTTTCCATCCCCAGTGGCAGAAGGCCAAAGAGTTGGTTACGACGGGCCAGATCGGCCGATTGCGGGCGATCCAGACTTTCTTTTCCTATTATAATGTCGATCCAGACAACATCCGCAATATGGCCGACATTGGCGGCGGCGGCTTGATGGACATCGGCTGTTATCCGATCTCGGTTTCTCGTTTCATGTTCGACGCCGAACCGTTAAAGGTCGTCGGCACCATCGAACGCGATCCCAATTTTGGCACCGATCGCCTCACCTCAGCCGTGATGGAATTCGAGCAGGGCATTGCGACCTTTATCTGTTCAACCCAGTTGTCCCCTTACCAGGAAGTCTTAATTGAAGGCACCGAAGGCTGGGTCAAAATAGAGATCCCTTTCAACCCACCCATTGATAGGCCCTGCCGGATATGGCACCAGCGCGACGGTGCTGTCCGGGAGATCAGCCTGGAAATCTGTAGTCACTACACCATCCAGGGCGATCTGTTTTCTCAGGCGGTTCTCCAGGACACAGACGTCCCAACACCCATCGAAGACGCCGTGGCCAACATGAAAGCCATCGACGCCATCTTCCAAAGCGCCGATTCGGGCTCCTGGGTAAGGATTTAGGGAGTAATAATGAAGGCCAATCGTGTCATCGTGATCGTATTAGATAGCGTGGGCATAGGCGAAACGCCCGACGCCCTGGAATTTGGCGATGTGGGTAGCAATACGCTGGGGAACACCGCCTGGGCCGTTGGCGGTCTGGAACTTCCCCACCTGGAGGCCCTGGGCCTGGCCAACATCGCCCTTGTGGAAGGGGTGCGGCCGCAGGCTATACCAATGGCCGCCTACGGGAAAATGGCCGAAGTGTCGCCGGGTAAAGATACAACTACCGGCCATTGGGAGTTGATGGGTATCCAGCTCAAGCAGCCTTTTCCTCTCTATCCCGACGGTTTTCCCCCGGAGGTGATGGACCGTTATGCAACCGAGACCGGCCGGGGTTGGCTGGGCAATTACCCGGCTTCTGGCACGGTGATCATCGACGACTTGGGCGAGGAGCATATGCGAACCGGCAAAACCATCGTCTACACCTCGGGCGATAGCGTTTTCCAGATCGCCGCGCATGAAGAAATCATTCCCGTCGACGAGTTGTACCGGATTTGCTTGACTGCCCGGGAGATCTTGCGCGGCCAACACGAGGTCAGCCGGGTCATCGCCCGACCCTTCGTGGGCACCCCCAGCCGTTTCGAACGCACCGCCAACCGCCACGATTACTCGGTGTCGCCACCCGAACCAACCGTAATGGACAACCTCAAGGAAGCCGGCCTGATGGTCTATGCCGTGGGTAAGATAAAGGACATCTTCAACGGGCAAGGCATCACCGACGCNNGGCCTGATTTTCACCAATCTGGTCGATTTTGATGCCAAATTCGGCCATCGCAATAACCCGGAAGGCTATGCCAATGCTCTCGTCGAGTTCGACCGGCGTATGCCAGAAATCATGGACGCCCTGGCTGAGGACGATGTACTGGTCATCACGGCCGACCACGGCAACGATCCCACCACCCCCAGTACCGATCATTCGCGGGAATACGTGCCCATCCTCATCACCGGTAAGCCGGTCCGGCACCAGGTCCACATTGGCGTGCGGGAAACATTCGCCGATCTGGCCGCTACCATCGCCGATATACTAGGGGTAAAGCCACCGGCTGAAGGGACAAGTTTCAAATCGCAGATATTAGTACTACAACGAGACTTTGAACATAAATCATTGAACCAATAACAGCAAGGCTGATAATTAGCCAATGAATGAGCTAATCGAAACAGTCTTTCCAAATGAACTATTAACAAGGGATGTTCAAGAACTAGCTTCCGAATTGGAAGCGTATCAAGCTATTTATAGCGACTACTTTGACCGTCGGGAGCAACGAGAAAAATGCCACATCTACTTACACGGGTTGCTCCAAGAGTTGCCCAACAAATCCATTGAGACAATGATGTTACACAACAACGGCGATGACCCCAATGGCATCAGGGCCATGCAACACTTTATTAGCCAGGGGGCGTGGGACGATGAGGCCGTCTTGGCCCGCCATGTTCAAGAAGTGGACCAAGACCTGGGCGATGCCGAGGGCGTGCTCATTGTTGACGGCAGCGATTTTCCCAAGCAAGGGGAAGAATCGGCTGGCGTGAAACGACAATGGTGTGGTCAACTCGGCAAAGTAGCCAACTGTCAGGCTGGCGTCTTCCTCGGTTATGCCAGTCAGCATGGCTATACCTTGCTGGATCGTCGCCTGTATATGCCGCGTGACTGGCTTGAAGATGAAGCCTATGCCGAGCGAAGACAGCAATGTGGGGTTCCTGAAAACCTGACATTTCAGACAAAGCCGGAACTAGGCTTGACCATGGTGAAGGGGATTGCAACCTCTGGGTGTCTCCGTTATCGGTGGCTAACCTGTGACGAATTCTTTGGCCGTGACAGCGGCTTCCTCGATAGTGTCGGTTCCTATGCTTGGTATCTGGCCGAAGTGCCGAGCAACACCCGGGTCTGGTTACAGCAACCGCGCACAGAAGTACCTGCTTGGTCTGGTCATGGGCGCAAGCCCACTAAAGTGCGTGTGGCCGAAGGAGAACCAGAATCTCAAGCCGTGTCCTTGGTGGCTGCCCAGCTACCTCAAGAAGTTTGGCAACAGTACACCATCAAGGAAGGGACGAAAGGACCCATTGTGGCCGAGTTTGCCGCCTTGCGGGTCATTAATACCCGCAACAACTTGCCGGGTCACGAGGTGTGGCTTATCTGTCGCCGAGATATCAATTCCGATGAACNNGCTTTTGTCCGGGTGACTGGTTTGCGTTGGCCGATTGAAAGCTGCTTTGAAGAAGGGAAGCAGAATTTGGGCCTGGGTGATTACCAGGTGCGCAGTTGGCTTGGCTGGCACCACCACATGACCTTGTGTATTCTGGCCCACTTCTTCCTGGTTCGCATTCAGCGACGTCTGCAAGACAAAGCACCGATGCTCACGCTACCCCAAGCTATTTTGTTGTTAAAGGCCGTTTTGCCTCAACCGCAGTTTGATCTGGAGACCACGGTTGAGATTGTCAATTATTACCAACGTCGCCACGA